>NZ_JAMDJP010000004.1:0-247267 GCF_023475945.1 Shewanella sp. 8A | reverse complement strand
TGAGACCGCATCTGAGTTTGAATATGGCAACCCCTAATCAGGTGCACAATAGAAAAGGCCAGCTACTGGAGCTGGCCTAAAAACTGTCAACCTATCTTAGGACGGGACATAATGTCTGAAATTAGAACGAAGTACGCTTATAACGGCGGTACTCTGGCTTCCAGAAATTATCTTCGATAGATTGCATCAGCAGCTCATCACTCGCAGGTAAGGATAGGCCTTGCTCAATTGCCACTTTACCGACGGCGAACGCAATATGCTTACTCACTGAGTGAATATCTTCCAGTTTTGGCAGGAGTGGCCCTGAGCCATTAATGGCTAACGGTGAGCATTCGGCGAGCGCGCGGCTCGATGCCATTAACATCGCATCGGAGACATGGCGAGCTCCCGAGGCGAGTACACCTAAACCAATGCCTGGGAAGATAAAGCTGTTGTTACATTGCGCGATTTCATAGGTCTCGCCATCGACAACTACAGGCTCGAACGGGCTACCCGTTGCCACTAAGGCTTGGCCAGACGTCCAGTGCAGAATGTCTTTTGGCGTCGCTTCAACACGGCTGGTGGGGTTTGACAGTGGGAAGATAATTGGACGTTCGCAGTGGCTATGCATTGCACGAACAATTTCTTCGGTAAACAGACCCGGTGCGCCCGATACGCCAATCAGTACCGTTGGCTTAGCGTTATTGACCACATCGAGCAGTGAAATATTGTCGCTGAAGTTATTCCAGTTGCTGATATCGGCACATTTTTGAGCCAATTTTTGTTGGAATGGCAACAGGTTCGGCATGTTGTCGAGCAGCAGGCCCCAACGGTCAACCATGCAGACTTGGCTGCGGGCTTGCTCGTCGTTGATACCTTCAGACACCATTTGCGCAACGATGGCTTCGGCAATACCGCAGCCCGCGCTACCCGCACCTAAGAAGGCAACTCGTTGTTTGTTAAGTTCAGTGCCCGCGGCTTTACAGGCGGCGAGTAATGAACCCACAGTCACAGCGGCGGTGCCTTGAATGTCATCGTTAAAGCAGCAGTAGCGATCCTTATAACGCTCAAGGATTGGCATCGCATTCTTTTGGGCAAAATCTTCAAATTGGATTAGGGTATCTGGCCAACGCACATGCACGGCTTGCATAAAGGCTTCGATAAACTCGGCATACTCTTCGCCACCAATACGCGGATGGCGCCAACCCATGTACATCGGATCTTCCAGCAACTGTGGATTATCGGTACCTACGTCTAAGGTAATTGGCAGTGTGTATGCGGGACTGATCCCACCACAGCTGGTGTACAGTGACAATTTACCAATCGGGATCCCCATGCCACCAATACCTTGGTCGCCTAAGCCTAAGATGCGCTCACCGTCGGTCACAACGATGATTTTTACTTTTTGGCGAGTTGAGTTATTGAGGATGTCGTCAATTCTGTCTTTGTTTGGGTAGGAGATGAACAGACCACGGTTACGGCGATAGTTTTTCGAGAAGCGCTCACAGGCCAAACCTACCGTTGGGGTGTAGATAATTGGCATCATTTCGCTGATATGATTTTGCACTAAACGATAAAATAGGGTTTCGTTGGTGTCTTGAATATTGCGCAGATAAATGTGCTTATCGAGATCGTTATTGAAACTTCTGAACTGATCGTAGGCGCGCGATGCTTGTTCTTCAATAGTTTCAATGGCATAGGGTACTAAGCCTTCGAGGTTAAAGAAAATACGCTCTTCTTCAGAAAATGCACTGCCCTTGTTAATCAATGGCGCTTCAAGAATGGCAGGTCCTGCAAACGGAAGATAGAGGGGGCGTTTATTATCGTCCATGGGTAACCTTTGAGTTATTGTTTAAGTGGTTCGGTACGTGCTTGAGACGTGCTATAGGTCACGTAAGGTTATCACGAAATGTGATCTTTGTTGCCTGTGTCGTGCGCTATTTGTGGCTTTTTTTGCAGCACAGGCAATTCTTACTGTTTAAAACAGAGTTCTGTTAATTGATTGTAAATACATCTGCCAAGCGAAAGCTTGTTTAACGGCGAGATAAAAACAAAAACGCAGCCAAGGCTGCGTTTGTTATTTTAAGCGGAAGAAACATTAGACTCCGCGGTATTTTAGCGATAAGCCACGGATAAAGTTGCGCAGGATCTGATCGCCACAGGCTTTGAAGTTTTTATGGTCCGGGTTGCGGAACAGGGCACTTAATTCAGATTTAGACATTTGCACTTCGGCGAGCGCTAGGGTGGCCACAATATCTTCCTCACGCATTTCGAGGGCAACACGTAATTTTTTGAAGATTAAGTTATTGTTTAATTTTGATACTGGTTTAGGAATTTCAGCACCTTCACGTAGACCACGCTTTTCGATGATTAGACCATCTAAAAACTGACATAGGGTGGTATCGTTACAGGCTTTATAACCTTCTTCCTCTTCTTTGCGCAGTAAGTTAATCATCTCTTCGGTGGAGACTTCTCTACCCACTTTGGCAAAAATCTTAATCATTTTGGCGTTGCTAAAATCGAATACGAAGCGCAAACGGCGCAAAATATCATTGTTTATCATGGTCATCTCTAGGCGCGGCTGCGCAGTCTGGTTTAAGAGCAGATAGTATATACCCAAACAACCTGAAGATGCAGGATTCAGCGGTATTTGTGGTGTTAATCATTAATATCACGCTAGTGTTGAACACCTGCTAGGCCTTTACCCAGTACCAGTAAATAAAAAGTACGGCAAAAATAAGTAAATAACTTAAGCCTATCCAAGAGAGGCATTTCATCTTTGTACCGTAGCGGTCTGCTTCTGGGAGTTGGCTGCTGGTCATTAAGCGATAATTTAACCATGCAAAGACGACAGTGGTCATAAAGGCCAAGATCATCACAAACTCCAGTAATGGCAGCAGTGCGCCCTTAAAAAACAGGATTAACAACAATCCTAACGCACTGACACCGAGCATAATGCCTGTCAGACGTTTATCCGCTTGTACTTCTGACACTACTGACTTGGAGAGTAGTTGCCAGCCCATGTTTAGGGTCCGGCTATAGCCATCAATGACGGTGACAGTGGTGCTGAAAATACATAAAAACGCCACTATGCCAATCAAATATCTGCTTTCACCGCCCATGACTTGGCTATATAAGTTGATTAACTGATTTGCAAATTGGGCACCCGATTCAGAAAAATGTTCGCCGCTGCCATGCATTACCAGGGCGCCCAAGGCCAGAAAGACCACTGCCAGCAGGGCGGTGACGATATAGCCTAAGTTAAAATCGAGCAGAGCTTGGTATGGTGTTACCGATGAAGTCTTTTGTTTTTCCAGCAACCACAATGAATTCCATGCGCTGACTTCAATCGGTGCAGGCATCCATCCCATCATCGCGACTAAAAATCCCACATGGGCCCACTGCCAAGGTGAGGGCGACACAAACTGACTTTCCAGTGCTTTCATATGATCAAATGCCAGCGCGACCGCAATTAAAGTGGTGAGCGTCAGGGCAAACATAATGATTTTGGTCAGTTTATCGAGCAGAGAATAATGCCCTAAAATCAATAACAACAGTGAGCTTATTAGCACCAACAGCGCCAATACATCAATAGGTAAGGGGATAAACTGGGTGAGCATAGCGGCAGTTAACATGCACACACCCGCAGTACTGGCGATAGAAGCTATCACATTGAGGCCTGTGAATAGCCATAGATAACCCCGACCTTGCTTAAGATATCCATGCAGTAAACTTTCGCCCGTGGCTGCGGTGTAACGCGCACCTGCGGCAAAGAAGGGGTATTTCAGCAAATTTACGCCAAGAATGACCCAAGCCAATTGCCAACCAAATTCTGCGCCGGCGCGAGTGGATGATACTAAATGTGAAGCCCCAATCGCGGCGGCGGCCATCAACACTCCCGGTCCCATGGCTTTTATGCCAAGGGCGAGCTGTGCAGTCCAATTGATGGAGAGTGGTTTAACTTCAGAGTTGTCCATGGCGTGGTGCGTACTTCCTTATCGGTGAAAATATATCTGTTTGATATTAATGCATACATTCTAAATTTGAATCGAATTAACTGTTAAGCATCGTGTTTGGATGCGAGTAAGCCTTCGATACGTTTTAAACTGGCGGATATTTCGACAAGCTGGCCGAGTAGCGCATTATCGTTTGTAGCGGATAATGCTTCAGATTGTGGATGCTTGTCACTCAAGCGCTCCTTCTGCTCCAAAATCTGTGCTCTAAAACTAGGGGCATCGACTATGCCCACTAGACTAATTAAGGCACCCGTTCCCGATTGTCCAGCAGTTTCGACTGTGAGTTTATGTAATCCCATTAGGCGCATTATGGGACCTTGGATTAAGGCGATATCGGTGATTTTATCTAAGGGAACGGTATTTTCGGTGCGGGTTAATATGCCTCTACGCACAATAAGTTTTTTGCTGGTGAGACGCGCGCTCATATTGTTGATATAGCGACGCGTCCCCCATAAGCCAAGAGGAAACCAAAGCAATAACAAAGGTATACCTACAATGCTTAGGGTGAAGTAAGCGGCCCCAGCGAGTAACCAATACATGCCTAAGTTGGCTTCAAATTCGGCTTCATGAATCGTTTGTTCTTGCATTTTCGTCCCTATTTTATGCAGTGAGTTGTTAACTATCTTGAGATGTTTGTGCTGAAAAATACATGGTTTTTATTAGTAACAAAAGTTTAACTTTTTTCAGTGGGCCATTGACTTTGTTTCACAACACATTACCTTGAATATTGTTAATAAAAAGTTGAATTAAAGTAAATTAATTCCAACAATACTAAAGTTAGGGAATGCAAATGAAAAGACCTCAGATTCTACCCAATGCTTGTGCTATCGCGATCGCAATGGCGTTTGCCCCGAATGTTAGCTATGCAGCTGAAAATGGTGCTGATAAAGTTGAACGTATTGAAGTGACGGGTTCTCGTATTAAGCGTACCGATATTGAGGGACCGTCGCCGATACAATCCATCGGCAAAGAAGATATTGCTAACATGGGGTTTGACAACCTGCAGCAGTTACTAGAGCGGATGCCTGCGAACGGTGCAGGTGCTTTCTCTACGCGTGGTAACAGCCAAGACTCGACCGCAAACGGCGGAGCCTCGATCAGTTTACGTGGCTTAGGCCCTGACGCCACTCTGGTATTGATCAACGGTCGTCGTGTCGCGGCAAGTGCTTTTGCTGAAGGTATCACTAACTCCTTCGTCGACATTAACAACATTCCGGTTTCAGCGATTGAGCGAATAGATATTCTGAAAGATGGTGCGTCGGCGATTTACGGTTCCGATGCGATTGCGGGCGTAGTCAACATTGTCTTGAAAAAAGACATCGAAGGGATTGAGGTTAACTTAGGTTACGGCGACACCCCTGGTACGGGTTACGATGAAACCACGGCGAGTGTTGTCTGGGGAACCAAATCCGAAAAGGGCAGTGCATCTATTATCCTTGATTACTTTAAAAACGAAACGCTGTCAGCGACCGATTTAGGCCGTTTTGGCACTGCGGATCAAAGTCCTTATGGTGGTGAGGATTTTCGTTCTTCCCGTGGTTTCCCCGGTTATTTTTATGTTGATGGCGTGAAGACTATCGACCCATCCTGTCCGCCCGATCGCGCAACAGCCAGCGGCAGTTGTCTATTCGACTACGGCCCTTACAACCTAGTGATCCCTGAAGCTGAACGTATCGGGGCTATTGGTCAATTCGATTACCATTTCAATGACGATTTAACTGCTTTCCTCGAGTTAGCGGCGCAACATAACTCCTCTATTGCGGGTGGTGCGCCCACACCTCTGGATGAAGATGCGGCCTTAACTGTACCGGGTACCCACCCTAATAATCCTTGGGGCAAAGATATTGAAATCGGTCGTTTCCGTACTGTGGATGCGGGCGCACGCCGTTGGGATATTGAGTCTGATACCCTGCGTTTAGTTGCTGGGTTACGTGGCACTATCAAAACTTGGGATTGGGAAGCCTCGGTACAACGCGGCCGCAGTGAATCGATGCAAACTGGCGATCGTAGCCAAGGTTGGGTCAGAACCGATTATCTACAAGCTGAGATCGATGCTGGCCGCTACAATCCTTTTGGTGGCACGATGAACTCGCAGGATGTGATCGATGCCATCACGACTAGCCTTGTCCGCCAAGGTTTGTCGAGCATGACTTCATATGCGGCGAACATTTCGGGTCAAGCGTTCACGCTGGCGGACCGCGATATTATGATGGCAGCGGGTGTAGAATACCGTGAAGAAAGCGTGAGCGACGTGCCGGATGAACAGTTCCAACGTGGGCTGATTTTCGGTACCGAAGCGGTTTCTGCGGCGGCCTCTCGTGACCAATACGCGGGTTATGTGGAGTTCTCTATTCCAGTGACAGATAACTTTGAGCTTCAACTTGCAGGTCGTTATGACCACTACAGCGATTTTGGTTCAACCACTAACCCTAAAGTGGCGTTCCAATGGGGGATTACCGATGAGCTGACGAGCCGTGGATCTTGGTCAACGGGTTTCCGTGCACCTTCATTAGCACAAATCGGTTTAGGCCCATCTCGCGAAAGTAGCTTCTTTATCGATACTTATCGCTGCGCCGCCGATGGTGTGGATTGTGAAGCGCTCGACTATAACACTGAATTCCAAGGTAACTCTGAGTTGGATGCCGAAGAGTCAGAAACATGGAACTTGGGGATGATTTGGGCACCAAGCCAGAAGTTTGATATCGGATTCGATGTTTACAGCATTACTCAAGATAACAAGATCGATAAGCAGCCATTGGGTGATATTTACACCGCAAACTGTAACGATCAAAACAGTACTGTGTGTGAGCGTTTAGCACCGCAAGTGGGTCAAACCTTAGGTCCTATCAGCATTATTCACTCAAGCTTTATCAACTTAAGCTCGCAGGATGTGCAGGGTGTTGACCTGTCAACCCACTATGGCCTTGAGTTAGATAACTTTGGTGATTTGAAGTTTGGCTTAGAGTACAGCTACTTACATAACTTCGAAAAAGACGGTCTCGATTACACTGGCGAGTACAAGTTCCCACAACATCGCTGGTTGCTCACCACGAACTGGACCATGGATAACTTCGCCGCCAACGTAAACCTGAGTTATATCGGTGAGTTTGAAGATACTCCAGATATCGACTTTGACGGTGTGTTAGACTTCGAAACCAACAAGTCTCGTATGGTGGATGCACAGTTATTAGTTGATATGTCAGGCAGTTACCGTTTCAACGAGATGTTTAAGCTGACATTAGGCGTGAACAACGTGTTCGATGAAGAGCCACCATTTGCGATTGGTGACGGCGATACCGACCTCTATGGTTATGTGATTTCTGTACACAACCCTATGGGACGTTATATCTACACCA
Source organism: Shewanella sp. 8A (assembly GCF_023475945.1). Taxonomy (NCBI): domain Bacteria; kingdom Pseudomonadati; phylum Pseudomonadota; class Gammaproteobacteria; order Alteromonadales; family Shewanellaceae; genus Shewanella; species Shewanella sp. 8A. Next base: position 239,916 of record NZ_JAMDJP010000004.1, on the reverse strand, counting down.
AGCTGACAATGAACTTCTAACGAGTCATTGGCTGAGTCATTGGAAACGGCGCTTCGGCGCCGTTTTTGTATGTTACTCTGCCGCGACACAGTGTATCTTCGTTCTCGTTAATCAGTCATCACTAAAAGGACGTTAATATGATCACCTTATATGGCATGCCCCGCAGCCGTGCATTACGAGTCGCCTGGGTGCTAGAAGAGTTAGGCGCCGAGTGGGCCTTTTCGTTTGTGGATATGAATAAGGGCGAGCACCGAAGCGCCGCTTTCTTAACGCTCAATCCCTGTGGCAAAGTGCCTGTGTTAACCGATGATAATCTTGTGTTGTCTGAGTCTGCGGCTATTTGCCTGTATCTGGCGGAGAAATTTGGCAAGTTGTTACCTGAAGCGGGAAGTGCGGCATCGGGCCTTCATCATCAATGGGTGAGCTTTATTATTACCGAACTCGAGCAGCCTCTATGGACCCTAGGCAAGCATAAATTCGCGCTGCCGGAAGCGCAGCGTCATCCTTCCATCATGCCCTGCGCGGTGTGGGAGTTTAATAAGGCGGCGGCCTTGGCCGAAGCTATGCTGCCCGATAGTGACTTTTTACTCAGTGACACCTTGTCGGTTGCCGATATTCTGCTGGCACATACATTGATGTGGGGCACTTTATTTGAGCAGCAGATCCCGTCTAAATTGGCGGCGTATCGCGATAGAATTGCAGCGCGTCCTTCGCGTAAATCGGCGTTGGCCAAAATGGATGCTGTCGCTGCTGCGGCGCAGGCTTAATCTGATTTAGGCATTAAAAACAAAAGGGCAGAAGATTTTCTTCTGCCCTTTTGATTAAGTCGTTTAGCGTTTATAGCTGAGTCGCCGCCCATTTCGCACGGCTTTCACGGCTTTCACTTAATCCATTTTGCTCACGGAATGCCTTGTAGGCTTCGACATCGAGATTGACTAAGCTAACATCCACTTCAAGCACCAGTTTGCATTCTTTTTTAATGCGCCATGCAGCGGTGTTGTACAGCTCAGTTAACGGCAGCGAGCTTAAAAATTCCGGATTATATTGGGTGTAAACGGCCTGCGTTGGATACACCACGAAGGCCAAGTGACGCTTAGGCTCTTTCTTAAATAGGGCTTCGATGCCGTCTGTGGTATTGAGCACTTGCATCTCGATAATATCATCGAGATCTAACAGCTTTTTCTGTGCCAGTTCAGGGGCCTGTGTTTCAGCATTTTCCCAGGCTAATACATCGGCTTCACTGTGGTTGGTCAGTTGTCCTACTTGAGCCGCACTGAGGCTGAGTGATTGGCGTAAGTAGCTCATTTCGATGGCGTTCAAGCCAATATTTTTAGACATAATGCGGTTCTCAAGTTGATAAAAATAAAATCTCGGTAAAATCAATATTTGTTTTTAAGCCAAATATCTTCGACCCATTCCCAGAAGGATTCCCAATAGGTATCGGTAAAGTCACCGTTTTGCCAGAAGTGAACTTGGCCATCCTGATCGATACAGTAAAAGTCATCGCCCAATTGGCAGATGGCGATTAAGTCCCTCGGCAAGCCGATTGACCAAGCATAGCAGGTGACTTCGGGTAAATAGGTGTGCGAATAGGGATCGGCTGCGGTCACAGGCTCAATCGCGCCATAAATCACATCACTGGCATGGAGTAGGTATTCCTTTAATTCCCGTGGCAGCGGGATCAAAATCTGTTCCTCAACCTCCACTAACTGCTCGAATGTCGGTAACTCGAGTGGCACAGGCACGGTTTCGCTGCGTTCTTGGAGTTGCTCAATAATGTCGTGCATGGAATTTCCTTAAGGGTCGCCTTATGGCGCGGGATTATATAGGGAAACCAGTTTGGATGCGAGGGAAGGGCAGTGAGCTTGTAGTAGTGATAGTTCGGCTTTAGTTTGCGTATTAGCAGCAGTGAGCGCTTTGGGCTAAGTTTGGTGTTATGCCATAAAAAAGCGCTGGCATCTGTTTTCACAAATAGCCAGCGCAACAGTGGAAGTGGTACAGAGGTAAACGGTAAAGCGATTAAGCAAACGGGTGATTAAGCAACTGAGTTAGTCAGCAGCAGTCCTTCATCGACGCGTTTGTAGTTAAGCCAAGCTTTGTGATACAGCTTATGGGACTCTTGGCGCCGCTTAGCGATTTGTGCCGTTTCAAACTCACTTAATGCACGTTGCTGTTTTATCGCATTCGCTTCAATCTGCTGAACCTGTTCATAAACCTTGTGTTCTGGGCCGCTTTTAATGTCGGCAATATCCTTAAGGTGTAACTGGACCTCGGCAATCATGCCGCTTTCGGGCAAACGCACCAGTAAGTTAAGGTCGCGATAACCTGAGGCTTTAGGCTCGGCGAAACGGTTTTTCTGTTTCACGACCTGAGCTTGCTCGCTTAAGGCGTAATAGCTTTGCATCAGCTCGGAGATACTGTTACTGACGATGCTAGCGCGGGCAAGGTCGGTGATTTGGCTGGCATCCCCCTTAAATTTGCTGGCGACCTTCTCGGCGGCGCGTTGATAGCTTTTTACGTCGGGCAAAATCACCTGCACCTGTGTATCCGCTGTGACTCGTTGCAATAAGTTACCTAGCTCATTTTGGGCAATAGGGGCATTTGAATACAGTTTATCTAAACAGCTTAAAGATTGGCGTGGTGTGTCGAAGGTTTGGGTATTTAGTGCATATAGCCCTTGCAGATCATAGCTTTGAGCTTGCCTTGCGCTATAGCTGCTACGTTCGGCTCTGCTGTCATTGATATCTAGAGGATTGGCTACACCGGTGCGGGTCGATAATAAGAGTAGAAAGATAAAAAAGGTACGAAACAACTTATTCATAACGGCCTACTTCCTTATGGGAGTGATACACATCACAGGGATACCATAGGCTGACGTGGCTTAATTAAAGCTGAATCAATGATGAAGACTTGTTCATGTTTGGCTTAGGTTCACATTTTTCGCGCCTAAAAAAATGGCGCCGCTATTGTGAGCGGCGCCATTGCGCTTTCATGATAATGTCGCGTTAGCTACAACCTTGAATTAATTTGGCATTACCAAATTTTCACGCGTTTCTCTGGTGCGATATACATAGCATCACCTGGTTTCACATCATAGGTAGTGTAGAACTCAGGCATGTTAGATAGCGCACCCAGTGCACGGAATTCCGCAGGTGAGTGTGGATCTGTTGCTACACGGTTACGCAGGGCTTCTTCTTTGGCTTTTGCACGCCAAATTTGCGTGAAGCCGATGAAGAAACGTTGGTCGCCAGTCAGGCCGTCGATAACCGGAGCTTCTTTACCATTGAGTGACTTTTTGTACGCGCGGTAAGCAATCGTCACGCCTGATAAGTCACCAATGTTTTCGCCTAAGGTCAGGCTGCCGTTCACGTGCAGATCGTCAAACACATAGTAACCATCGTATTGTGCGATCAGGGCTTTACCACGGGCAGAGAATTCTTCTAAGTCTTTCGCTGTCCACCAGTCACGCATATTACCATCGCCGTCGAACTTAGCGCCTTGGTCGTCGAAACCATGGCCCATTTCGTGACCAATTACTGCACCGATACCACCGTAGTTGACGGCGTCATCCGCTTCCATGTTGAAGAATGGTGGTTGCAGAATTGCAGCTGGGAATACGATTTCGTTCATGGTTGGGTTGTAGTAGGCGTTAACCGTTTGTGGGGTCATGTGCCACTCGTCTTTATCGATTGGTGCACCTAACTTAGCCAGCGACTTAGCGTGTTCAACTTCACTTGCGCGTACCGCGTTACCCATCAAATCATCGGCTTTGATGGTCAGCTTGCTGTAATCTTCCCACTTGTTTGGATAACCAATTTTCGGGTTGAATTTTGCTAGTTTTTCGGCCGCAGCTTGTTTAGTCGTATCGCTCATCCAAGTCAGATCTTTGATGCTGTCGCCGTAGGCGCCGCGCAGGTTTTCAACCAATGCTTGCATGCGCTCTTTAGCTTCAGGTGCGAAGTGACGCTTCACGTACACTTTACCCACCACTTCACCTAATACGCCGTTAACTGCCGCAACACCGCGCTTCCAACGTGGCTCTTGTTCTTCTTGACCGTTGAGGGTTTTAGAGAAGAAAGCAAAGTTCTCGTTGTCGAACTCTTCGCTCAAGTTGCTTGCCGCGTGGGTCAGCACTTGCCATTGCATGTAGGTTTTCCAAGTGGCCAAATCGGTCGTTTTGAGGACTTCGTTCAGGCCTTGGATATAGCTTGGTTGGTTAACGATAATATCGGTTTGCTTGTCAGCACCTAATGCCGTTAAGTAGCCAGTCCAGTCGATATCTGGCGCTAAGCTTGGCAGATCTTTCACTTGGTACAGGTTATAGGATTTAGTGCTGTCGCGGGTTTCAACCACATCCCAATGTTTAGAGGCAATCGCAGTTTCGAGTGCGAGGATAGATTCTGCGCTGGCTTTTGGATTGGCAAGACCTGCTAGAGTGAACATTTTTTCGATATGAGCAAGGTAAGCTTTACGAATATTAACGAAACGCTCTGACTCGTTAAAGTAGTAGTCTTTTTCTGGCAGGCTTAGGCCGTATTGATATAGGTGAGTCGCGTAACGGCTAGAGTTCTTTGCATCGATATCGATGTAGAAAGCCATTGGCGTACCCGCACCCATGATTTGACTGTGGGCGAAGTATTTCACCAGCTCGTTTTTATCTTTTAAGGCGTTGATGGCATCAAACTCGCCTTTCAGTGGCGTCACGCCCAGTTTGTTTAGCGTCGCTGTGTCCATAAATGAACGGTAAAGGTCTGCCACTTTTTGCTCGTCAGTGCCTTCGGCCAGGTTTGGCGTTGCAGCGACTTCTTCGATAATGGCTTTAACGTCATCACGGGATTTTTCACGCAGATCGTAGAAGGCTCCAATGCTAGTGCGATCGGCTGGAATTTCAGATTTTTTTAGCCAAGTACCGTTAACATATTTATAGAAATCGTCCTGTGGACGTACTGATTTATCAAAGTTTTCAAATTCGATACCAGAACCCAATGCTTTAGTGACAGCGGCAGCTGTGGCGGTTTTAGCGGTTTCGGGCGCGCTAACTTGTGCTGGTTTATCATTACAGGCAGTAAGGCCCGCGATAAGTGAGGCACACAGTCCCCCAATGAGTACTTTTCTCATGTCGTTTCCTTCGAGTTTGTTATTGTGCCCATATCTGGGGCTATTTGGGTTCTAAATGGGATTGCTTCAGGCGCAATGCAACGTATGTTAATGCTTTAGTGGGAATCGAAACAAGGTGATTACACTTTTAAAGATGGATTTATTATCTGGCAGTTGTAACTAAAAATTACCATAACTTAAATTGACCTAAAAAGCAGCAAACATACCGTATGCAAGCATTACCGAGTTAGTAGGTACTTATTTTATTTAAGCCGACGCACTGATGTCGTTTTAGTTTAGGCTTTGTCCTTTTATTGATTGGGCTCATAATACGTCAGTTTTCATTTATTGAAGTTGAGTCATCAAGTGCGTTTAGACAAATTTATCTGTGAAAGTACCTCACTTACACGTTCCCTAGCTAAAAAAGCCTTACATCGTGGTGAGATTACCTGTGATGGCGTTGTGGTCAAAGACTCAGGCTTTAAAGTGCTTGAGGGGATGCAAGTATGCCTCGACGGCGAGCCTATTTCCCTCGTTGGCGAACGTTATCTTATGCTCAATAAGCCCGTTGATACGATTTGCTCGACCATAGATGAAGCCTATCCATCGGTATTGAGTTTGCTGGATATCGAAAAGCCTGAAACATTACACATTGCTGGCCGTTTAGATGCCGATACCACAGGTTTAGTGCTGATCACTAGCGATGGTCAATGGTCGCATCGGATCACCTCGCCCAAAAAAGACTGTGGCAAGCGTTACTTAGTGACGTTAGCAGAGCCTGTGGATGAGAGTCTGATTGGCGTCTTTGCCGCTGGAGTGGAGCTTAGAAACGAGGACGGCCTGACAAAACCCGCGGTGCTTGAAATCATTGAGCCACAGTTGGTGCGTTTAACCATTACCGAGGGTAAGTATCATCAAGTAAAGCGGATGTTTGCCGCAGTGGGCAACCATGTGGTTGGCTTGCATCGTGAAAGTATTGGCAAAATTGAATTAGATTCCGAACTTGCCCTAGGCGAATGGCGCTATCTGACGAGCGAAGAAATCGCCTCGATTTAACACCATTTGGCTAAAAAAATGCCGCTCCTGATGAGCGGCATTTTTATTGTTATTTTTATCGCTAATTCGGGTTTTCTGATAAGGCTATTGTTTTTTCAGGATCAGATTACCGCTAATGGTATCCATCTTCACACTGGCGCTACCAGCACCCGTTTGGAAGCTTAAGGATTCATTCGGCACGTATTTTTGTCTTTGTGGCACATCTTGGCTCAAGCCGTTTTTGATTTTGCCGCCTGGACCGCCATTGAGCTCGAAGCTGGCATCGGGCACATCGGCAAAGCTTAAAGTCATATCGCCACTGACACTTTCAAGATTGGCTTTATTAAAGGCTTTGGCTAGCGACACTTGGGTGTCGCCGCTAACGGTACGTACATTAACTTCTTTAACGGTTTTAAAGTCGCCATTAATTTCGCCTGAAACCTGCTCGACGTTGACTTTGTCGGCTAAGGTTTGGCTGCTGAGATCGCCACTGACTAAGCGGTATTTAATTTCGCCTTTGCTTTCAGAATCTTTAATCTCGCCAGAAACTGTATCTAACATCACTTTACCTGTTAATCCTTTGGTGGTGATATCGCCTGAGACAGTGTGTAGCGTCGGATTACCCCCCAAATTATCGGCGCTGATATTGCCACTAACGGTATTGAGTTCAAGCTCGCCTTGGGTCTGGCTGATTTGTAGATTAGCTGAAATCGTATCGGCATTGAGCTTAACGGTTTTAGGTACTTTAATGGTGAGCTTTGAGCCATTGTTGTCACTGCCGTTATAGTGGCGTGGCATTTTATCTTCGATATTCAGGTTGTTACCTTTCTGCTCAAAGACAAAACCTTCGCTTAGCTCATCCAAAGTGCCGGTCACGCTGACTTCATTTTTATCCCAGCTTTGAATTTGCACGCTGCCCCGTTGGATTTTGATTTGCAGCAGAGTATCGCTGCTAATGGGTAACTGCTTATCCACACTTTCAGCGGCGAACACGCTGCCCATAAGGCCAAGGTAAAGTGTTGACACTAATAGACTGGTTTTCGTGAGGGTAAAATGGCTCATATGCTATTTCCTTGTGTTGAGTTTTGAATCGGAAGTTTTTGGCCTTGTTGTAGCAAATCGAGTTCACGTTGTTGCACCCAAAGCCAGAGTTGCCAAAGTTGTTTGTCGGTTGGATTAGCCTGTAATGCTTGATAAATCTGTTCGCCGGCACGACGTAATTCCGCTAAGCCTTGCTCTAACGGAGCGCTAAAGCGGCTCGTTTGCCAAGCGACTACCGTTGGGGTCTGTGCGAGGCTCGTCACCTGGGCTTGATGTGTCTGGGCTATTTGGCTTAGCAGAGCTTGCAGCACTTGCTCATCATCCGCAGCTTGGCTGGCGATTTGTTCTGGGAGCGAGGTTTTTACCGGAGCTTGAGTGTAGAACCCGAAGAACACCGCCAGCACTATAGTTGCGGCAATCGCCCATTGCGCACCTTGTAGTCGCGGCGCTTGGCGACTCGCTGGTTGCGACGCCAATGGCTTATCCATACGTTTTTCGATACCTTGCCAAAGATCCCGTTCGGGCGTTAGTGTTTTGGGGGTATCATCAATCAACTGCTGGAGCTTGGCCTCGCGAGCATTATTAGATAAGGACATTACAGCATCTCCTGTAGTAATTGCTTGGCTCTGTGGTACTGGGTCTTACTGGTTCCCACGGCAATACCAAGTAATTGTGCAATTTCTTCATGTTGATAGCCTTCAATCGCGCAGAGTACAAACACGATACGCGCCCGCTCTGGCAGTTTTAGGATCAACTTGTCTAACCCTTGATAATGTTCATCGGCGCTTGAATGTTCATCGTCACTCTCCATTGGGATAAAACGTGCCCAAAACGACTTTTGCTTACGGATAAAGCTCAGTGCCTGATTCACGCAAATGCTGTGTAACCAAGTGGAGAACTGACTCTCTCCCCTAAATTGCGGCAATTTCTGCCACACCAAAATAAAGCACTCTTGGGTGATTTCTTCTGCCTGCGAGGCTTGGCCAGATAATCGCAGTGATAGGGCATATATCCTTGGATGATGGTGTAAATACAGCTGCTTAAATGCGGCTCTATTACCTTTGCTAGCCAAGGTGATGAGGTCAAATTCTGACATTGCATTGTTGAGTGGGAGTCTCCCTGCCGTCACAGCCTTTTCCTGTCATCTGAGTGAATGTTTATAGATTGGACGCTCTGAAAAGCACAAAAGGTTTGTATCTGATAAAAATAAATTTTTTATCAGTTCATTTAGCATCACTTGTTCGAGTTTTATAGTAAAATTAGTGGCAAAAATTTAGAGTTAAGTTTATGAACTTACAGGTTTTATACCAGTTGGTATTCTGAATCATAACTCTATGAAAGTAAAATCACAGATTATACTTGCATAGTTGCCACTATACTTGGCTGTCAATGTAAATCGAAAAATGGAGAAAGTTCCGAAGCGGATAAAACAATAAATGAAAGATGAACTTTTTATGTCAAGGCTATATTTACTGTAAAAGACGTGACTCCCAACTATCTTTTTAAGAGATGTTATTTATTAGGGGCTTTTTATGTTAATCCGCTCGAAATTGTTACTCAGTGCTGCCGTATCTGTAACGGCCGTGATAGCCATGTTTGGATTGCAGCTTTATACAAATTCAGTTGAGTCGGAACTCTCCCACGCGGCGCAAAACGTGCTCGAACTTGAGCGTGACGTGTTGTTACTGCGTAAAAATGAAAAGGACTTTTTTGGCCGTAAAGATATTCAATATGTTGAAAAACATAAACAAGTTCATGCCTCAATTGATGACATGATTCCTAAGCTTGAAAAAATCTTTAAAAAATACGATGTACCTATTACTTCCCTCGAAAGTTTTGACCGCAATTTAAATCAATATCAACAGGCCTTTAATGAGGTTGTTCAACTGCAACAAGAAATTGGCTTAACACCCAAAACAGGTCTCTATGGCACCTTAAGAACTGCGGTGCACAATGTGGAATCCATGCTGAAGGAATACGATCAACTTTCTTTGCAAGTTGCCATGTTGCAGCTTAGACGCAATGAAAAAGATTTTATGTTGCGCCGCGAAATGAGCTATGTCGAGACCTTCGATGCCAATATTGCTTTGTTTAATAACAGCTTAAGTGCATCAAGTTTAGATATCGATGCGCAAAATAAAATTTTTGCATTGATCGAACAATATCAAAAAGACTTTAAAAGCTTGGTTAGTAAAGAGCAGCAACTGGGTTTAGATGAAAAACAGGGCACGATGGCACAGTTAATCGCCGCGAATAAATTAACAGAATCTAGCGCCGATGAGCTGCATAAACTTGCTCTCAAATCTATCGAAGATACAGAAAAGAGCAGCAGGAATATTGGAATCGCTGTCTTTCTGATGATTGCATTAATCCTCGGCATAATTACTTACTTAATAATCCGTAGCATTATTAATCCCGTTGCGCGCATTACACAGGTTATTTCACGCATCGAAGTGAGTAAAAACTTAACCCTAAGATGCGATGCATCAACGCAAGATGAGTTAGGCGAAATTGCACAGCATTTCAATAGCATGGTGGGCAGTTTCCAGCAGCTTATCGAGCAGGTTATTGACTCTGTCTCTACTATCAACACCTCAAGTAAGAGTGTCTCAGAGAATGCCATACTTGCTTCTGAAGGTGTTGCGCAGCAACTTAACGAAACCGATATGGTGGCTACCGCGATTACCGAAATGGGCGCCACCATTGATGAAATCGCTAAAACGACCGAGCTTGCGGCACTCAAAGCGGGTAAAACCCATGATAACGCTCAGTTGGGGCAAACTGAGGTAGAGCAGACGATTCTTAAAATTAGACAGTTATCTGAGCAAATTAATACGAGTGCTTCAGTGGTGGACGAGCTTGAGCGCGATAGCGAAACCATTGGCAGTGTGCTTGATGTGATCCGCGGCATTGCTGAGCAAACCAACTTACTCGCACTCAATGCGGCGATTGAAGCGGCGCGTGCTGGAGAGCAGGGGCGTGGATTTGCTGTTGTGGCTGATGAGGTGCGTAGTCTAGCGATGCGAACCCAGACATCGACACAGGAGATTGCTAATATTATTCAAACCTTGCAAAGCCGAACCCGTTCTATTGTGCAATTAATGGATGCGAGCCAAAAACAAGGTGCAGAGAGTGCTGAGCAGGCCGCAGCAGCGGGGGAATTACTAAAGCTTATCAATAATGACGTTCGAAACATTATGGATATGAGTACGCAGATTGCTGCTGCAATTGAAGAGCAAAGTATGGTGGCTGCTGAAGTGAATAAGAATGTTGTGGTCATCCGCGATATCGCGGAGCAATCTTCCCATGCAGCCGATGCTAATGCTTCGGCATCGGACGAGTTAAGAACCCGAGCCGAGTATTTGGTGAGTGCTGTGAGCCATTTTAAGATCTAAACGATTATGCTTGAGACGCACCTTGGGGGGCGTTTCTATAGCATTTTGAGGCGCGGTTTGTGGATGGATAAGGCAGAAGTCGATTCAATCCTAAAATGTAAACTAAGACCAAAGCTAAAACGCGCAAACAAAAAACGCACCTTGAGGTGCGTTTTTTTATGCAAGTGCCGTAAGATTAGTGGCTGAACATTGCAGAGATAGACTCTTCGTTGCTTACACGGCGAATGGCTTCCGCCAATACGGCCGACATCGTCAGTTGAGTCACTTTCGCCACTTTCAGCATTTCAGGGCTTAAAGGTACGGTATCTGTGACGATCACTTCATCGATCACTGAGTTGGTGATATTTTCAGCCGCTTTACCAGAGAACACTGGGTGAGTTGCGTAAGCAAATACGCGGTTTGCACCATGTTCTTTCAAGGCTTCAGCTGCTTTACACAGAGTGCCGCCTGTGTCGATCATATCGTCAACGATAATGCAGTCACGGCCTTGAACATCGCCGATAATGTGCATGACTTGTGCAACGTTTGCCTGTGGACGACGTTTATCGATAATGGCCAAATCAGAATCATCTAACAGTTTTGCCACTGCGCGAGCACGAACCACGCCACCGATGTCAGGAGAGACAACCACAGGGTTATCTAACTTCTTCGCAACCATGTCTTCTAATAGCACTGGGCTACCAAATACGTTATCAACAGGAACGTCGAAGAAGCCTTGGATCTGCTCAGCGTGTAAATCACAGGTTAAAACGCGGTCAACACCGACGCTAGACAGGAAGTCAGCAACCACTTTTGCCGTAATAGGTACACGTGCGCTGCGGACGCGACGGTCTTGACGAGCATAACCAAAGTAAGGAATAACAGCAGTGATACGACCAGCAGATGCACGGCGTAGCGCATCAACCATCACGATCAGTTCCATGAGGTTATCGTTAGTCGGCGCGCAGGTGGATTGGATGATAAACACATCGGCACCACGTACATTTTCGTTGATTTGGACACTGATTTCACCATCGCTGAAACGACCAACCACTGCGTCTCCGAGTTTACAAAATAGACGATCGGCTATCTTCTTAGCGAGACTGGGGGTGGCATTCCCAGCAAAGAGCTTGATGTCGGGCACTGTATGAACCTCAGGCGTTTGCTTTATATTTTAGTGGCTAGAGCAACGACGATGCGGGGACGGGAGCGGACCCGTGGGCTATCGTGAAAAAAGTTGCTCTAGAAGAAAGTAGTTTATGGACGATTGAGTCGCACTATGAGCGGCGAAATATTCATCCCTTTTGCAACAAATCCTTGCATATCAGACGGTAATTTCGCCAAGGCTGCGAGAGCTTGCTGCTGCGACGAAAACTCCCCAAACACGCATGCGCCCGTTCCGGTCATTCTCGACGGCGCATATTCTAGCAGCCAGCCTAAGGCCTTGGCAACTTGAGGGTATTTAGATACGACCAGTTCTTGGCAATCATTTCTCCAAGGTTGGCTCAGTAAAGTGTCAATGCCAAGCTTAGGTGTATTACGCGGCAGCTGCGGATCTTGGAATACCGCTGCGGTAGAAACATGAGCGTCAGGGGCAATGATTAAATACCATAATTCAGCGGGATTAACCGTCTGTAAACGCTCTCCAACTCCCTCTGCAAATGCAGCGAAACCATGAATAAAAACAGGGATATCGGCACCGAGTTTTAATCCAATTGCCGCTAATTCATCATGAGACAATTGGGTATTCCATAACTGATTCAAGGCGACAAGTGTGGTGGCTGCATCCGAGGAGCCACCGCCTAAACCGCCGCCCATGGGTAGACGTTTATCGAGCCAGATTTCAGCACCGCCACAATAACCTGTAGATTGTTGCAGTGATTTTGCGGCTCGCAGAATTAAGTTATCGCTATCCGCGACAACGTTTGACATGTTCGAGTGCAAAATCAGTTCAGGTGTGTCAGTCACTCGAAAGTCGAGTTGATCGCAACAGTCAACAAATTGAAACAGGGTTTGCAACTCATGGTAACCGTCACTGCGGCGTCCGTTGATATGCAAAAACAGATTGAGTTTGGCGGGGGCAGGCCAATTGCTTGAAATCTCTTGGGACATGCTAAGGTTTTTCTCCGAGCAGTATTGAGGGTTTACCTAAGGCTTGCCATTGATTGAGCTGAAGCTTGAGCTGTAAATCACCGCGTTCGAGCGTTAATTGGTAAGGCACCTTAGCGCCACTTTGGGATTGCCAACTTAAAAATGTGACTAACCAAGGCGGTGGCGTTTGCACATTTTGCAGTTGCTTAGTTTGACCTGTACTATCAACGGCGATAACGCGATCTAAACTGCCAGTTTGTCCTGTGATCCACAGGGGCAAATCATTAATCGGGATGGACCAGCCACTGACGCGCTCAAGCAAGGCTTGGGCGTTATTATCACGAAAATCTTTGCCATCAATATGTAGGTGAGCCGAGTGAGGCGTCGCCTCCAAAGTCAATACTGTAGTACCTAACATCGTCGTGAGCGTGAGCTCGTCGCGCTCCTCGCTGTGGCGCCAATAGAGATTGGCACTGAGCTTATCTTCAGGTGTGCGGATAGCGAGTTTACCCTGTAGCTCCCACGCTTTAGCTTGGGCTGCATTATCGACCGTAATAGGGCTGAGATCGGTCATAGGCGGCAGTGTTTCACAGCCGCCTAAAAACAATAGTCCGCTCAAGGCGATACAAGAGAAAATGGATTTTGTGAAGCGCTTCAAATTATTCATCTATAACTGATATACCAAAGTCCTTATGATACGAGGGCTTGGAAAGAATACCAATGCCATTTGTAAAATTTCCATTGGCAGTCACTTGGGATAACTTCAGTCGTGCTAATCGGTAATTGTCTATCATTGATAGAAAATTTAGGTAAGAAGTTAGACCTTTATTCGGTTTTGTTAAGCGTATTCTGTTTTTAGTTGGGCCAATTCAGTAGAATGCCCTTATTAAGATAGACGCCAAGAATCTAGAAAAGAGTCAGATGAGCCTTGTAGCAATCGGTATTAACCATAAAACAGCCACGGTAGACCTGCGTGAGAAAGTCGCCTTCTCTCCAGACACAATTCATGATGCCATGAAGAGTCTGGCCAGTCGTACGCGCTCCGGTGAAGCCGTTATCGTCTCGACCTGTAATCGCACTGAGTTGTATTGTAACAATGGCGATGAGGCCGATATCATTGAATGGCTTGAAGAGTTTCATGGCCTAGAGCATAAAGATGTCGCGCCCTGCCTCTACAATTATCACGGTCAAGAGGCGGTGAGGCATTTGATGCGCGTTGCTTCGGGTCTTGACTCGCTGATCCTGGGTGAGCCGCAGATTCTTGGTCAAGTTAAACAAGCCTTTGTCAAAGCCAAAGAAGCCGGCACTGTCGCCTTAACTATTGACCGCTTGTTCCAAAATACTTTCTCTGTTGCTAAAAAAGTGCGTACCGAAACCGAAATCGGTGCCGCTGCTGTATCGGTCGCTTTTGCGGCCGTGAGCATGGCAAAACATATCTTCTCTTCGTTGTCGACCACTAAGGTATTGTTAATCGGTGCTGGTGAAACGATAGAGCTAGTAGCTAAGCATCTTAAAGATAACGGTGTTGCCTCAATGGTGGTGGCAAACCGTACTTTAGAGCGCGCTCAAAGCATGTGTGAAGAGTTCAATGCCACGGCAATTACGCTGGCACAGATACCAGATTTTCTCCCTAAAGCCGATATCGTGATATCCTCTACCGCCAGCCCGCTACCAATCCTTGGTAAAGGCATGGTAGAAAAAGCGCTAAAGCAGCGTCGCCATCAACCTATGTTATTGGTTGATATAGCAGTTCCCCGGGATATTGAGCCGGAAGTCGCCGATTTGGACGATGCGTTTCTGTATACAGTGGACGACCTGCATAGCATTATTGAACAGAATAAGGCTTCCCGTAAGGAGGCCGCCGAGCAAGCTGAATTAATTACTGAAGAACAATCTCACCTCTTTATGGAGTGGGTGCGTTCTTTAGAGTCGGTCGATAGTATTCGCGAGTATCGCAGCCAGAGCATGGCGATAAAGGATGAGTTAGTGGAACGCGCCCTGAATAAATTAGCGCAGGGGGGCGACACTGAGCAGGTATTGATTGAACTAGCCAATCGCCTGACCAATAGACTCATTCACGCACCCACCCAAGCCCTCACGGTGGCGAGCCGTCAGGGGGATTTGAATACATTAGGTCAGTTAAGAACAGCGCTCGGATTAGATAAAAACTAAGGTTAGCGAGTTAAATGAAGGAATCCGTTATCCGCAAGCTGGAAGGCTTGCTCGAGCGCAACGAAGAAGTCTTAGCTTTGCTTGGTGATGCGTCTGTCATTGCCGATCAGGATCGTTTTCGTGCGTTATCCAAAGAATATTCTCAGTTAGAAGAAGTGGTTGCAGGCTTTAAAGCCTACCAGCAGGCACAGGCGGATCTCGAGTCTGCTAAGGAAATGCTGGAAGAAGATGACGCTGAAATGCGTGAAATGGCGCAGGAAGAAATCAAGGCTGCTAAAGCTGAACTTGAACGTCTCGAAGCCGAACTGCAAATTCTGTTACTACCAAAAGATCCTAACGACGACACTAACGCCTTTATCGAAATTCGTGCCGGTGCGGGTGGCGACGAAGCGGCGATCTTCGCGGGCGACTTATTCCGTATGTATAGCCGTTATGCTGAAGCCAACCGTTGGCAGCTCGAGATCATGAGCTCGAACGAAGGCGAGCATGGCGGTTTTAAAGAAATCATCGTTAAAGTCAGTGGTGAAGGCGCCTACGGTAAACTCAAATTTGAATCCGGTGGTCACCGCGTTCAACGTGTACCTGAAACCGAGTCCCAAGGCCGAGTTCACACTTCCGCAGTAACTGTGGTAGTGATGCATGAAGTGCCTGAAGCTGAGGCGATTTCCATTAATCCTGCCGATCTTAAGGTCGATACTTTCCGCTCATCGGGCGCAGGTGGTCAGCACGTTAACAAAACCGATTCTGCCATTCGTATTACCCATATTCCAACTGGGATTGTGGTGGAATGTCAGGATCAACGCTCGCAACATAAAAATCGCGCACAAGCAATGAGCGTGTTAGCGGCGCGTATCCAAGCCGTAGAAGATGAAAAACGCCGCAGCGCTGAAGAGTCAACTCGTCGTAGTCTGGTCGCCAGTGGTGACCGCTCTGAGCGGATTCGTACCTATAACTTCCCGCAGGGCCGCGTGAGTGAACATCGTATTAACTTAACCCTATATCGCTTAAATGAAGTGATGGAGGGTGACTTGGATGCGATTTTAGGACCGCTGATGCAAGAACATCAGGCAGATTTATTAGCCGCACTCGCTGACGAGCAGGGGTAATTTTGGCTGATCAATCCTGTATCGCCGAGGCCCTGCAATGGGCCTATGTACAGCTAGCTTCAACCTCTGAATCCGCCCATTTGGATGCAGAGGTTTTATTATTGTATTGCCTCAATAAGAATCGTGCTTATCTGTACACTTGGCCTGAAAAAGCCTTGAGCGTAGAACAGTGGAAACGCTTCCAGCAAATGGTGCAACGGCGTCAGCAAGGCGTACCTGTGGCTCACATTGTTGGCGAGCGTGAGTTTTGGTCACTGCCCTTTATTGTGAATGACACGACCTTGATCCCTCGTCCTGATACTGAGATCCTCGTCGAATCCGCCCTCAATCTACCCCTTGAAAGTCATGCAAAAGTGCTCGATCTTGGAACGGGAACCGGCGCGATTGCACTGGCTTTGGCTTCTGAACGCGCCGCGTGGCAAATTACCGCGGTGGATAAAGTGGAAGATGCGGTCGCGCTGGCAAAGGCGAATCGCACTAATCTGAAACTTGAACAGGTTGAGATACTACAAAGCGATTGGTTTAGCGCTATCACTTCCCGTGACTTTGATTTAATTGTTTCCAATCCGCCCTATATCGATGAGGCTGACGAGCATTTACATCAAGGTGATGTGCGTTTTGAGCCACAAAGTGCGCTTACTGCCGCCGATGAAGGGTTTGCTGATCTTTACTACATTGCAAAAACTGCTCGAGATTATTTAAAGCCGAATGGTTATATATTGCTTGAGCATGGTTTTGAACAAGCAGTAAAACTCAGGGCAAAACTCACAGAGCTAGGTTACCAAAATGTCGCTACCGTGCGGGATTTTGGCAGCAACGATAGATGCACTATGGGTAAGTGGATGGGATTGATTGGAATTTAATATTTGCTCCAATCCAGCTGAGTGCCAAAAAACGCCATTGATTACCCGTCAATGGCGTTGTTGTCTATGTATCTGTTGAGATTATTAGTCTTTATAAGATCATGACAAGACGTCTTAAAATCACATTTTATCTTTAAGAAGCTACAGCACCTTGACCATAAAGAATTTACTGCCGGTTTCGGGATAGGCTTGCTGTACCCACTGCACACGATATCCGTGGCGCTCATAGAAAGGTTTTGCTTGAAAATCTAAGGTATCGAGCAGAACAAATTGGCAGCCGCGTTGTTTGGCTTTGCTTTCTGCCTCGAGTAATAAGCGTGAGCCGATGTTTTGCTGGCGTAATGCTTCATCCACCCACAGATAGTCGATTAAGAACCAATTGCCGAAGGTCTTGCCGCTTAAGCCCGCAAGTAAGGTGCCTTGCTCATCCTGCAACTTTAAGCCTAGGTTTTGGCGTTGCAGCGTTTGCCAGTGCTGCTGATTAAATTCGACGATTTTTTGCTTTACCGTGTCGGCAAACTCGGTGGACTCATCGTCAATTATCATTAAATTCATCATGGTTTCCTGCAAAGTGCGCGACGGGGCCCGTCTGTGAATCTCGAGTGTTAGGCATTGGTCTGGCGTTATGATTAGGGTAAACTAGCGCCTTTGTCACTGGCCATAAGTATCACAATGGAAACTTTTTACAGTCTTTATCCTGCTGTTAAGCACCTGCACTTAACCTTAATTGCCGTGAGTGTGCTGTTTTTTGTCGTTCGTTTTGTGTTGCATTTACGTCAGTCAGCACTGATGGGCAAGAAGGTCTTTAAAGTCGCTCCCCATGTGATTGACACTTTCTTGCTACTTTCTGGTTTAACTTTGTGCTTTATGATCAAGCAATATCCCTTTGTGGATCCTTGGTTGACCGAAAAGATTGGCGCTGTCGTTGCTTATATTGCCTTGGGTGTAATTGCAATAAAAGCCAACAGAAACAAACTTTTCAAAGTTTTCGCCTTTCTCGGCGCTATAGGTTGGTTGGTTTACGCGGCTAAATTGGCGCATTTTAAACAAGCGGTATTATTGGGTTAATGGGTAAATACACTCTGCAAGATGGCATTTCTTTGCCCGAGTCGGCATTGGATGTAGGTGCTCACCTTGGCTTTTCAAACCTCGAAGCGGCGAAATGGGCTTGGTTTGAATTGGCTGGAGCCGTATTAAGTCATTATCTGGTAGATCAACAGCAACGCTTAACGGCTTTGTTTCGTTGGTTTTATCAAGATTTGGGGTTCTGTGTTCGCGATAATTACTTCAGCACCGAAGCGGCGGACTTAGGCACTTGTCTTATCACTAAACAGGGTAATAGCACCACGCTGGCAACGGTATTGATGCTACTGGCCAAGCAGCTCGATTTAGAGCTCGAGGCCCTGCTATTACCGGGTAATACCGTGCTTCGCAGTAACGTTGGTGGCGTTGTTCGTTATCACGATCCGCTGACGGGTAAAGAGCTGACGAAACACCAGCTGCATGTGTTAGTGCGCGGTGAGTTGGGTAATGCGGCTGAACTTAAGCCAAGTTACTTAAAGGCGGCGTCGGTAAAGAAGCTGATTTCGCGCATGCTGCATGAGCTTAAGGCGGGTTGTATTGTCTCCCATCAATTTGAGGCGGCGATGGAGTGTTGTAACTTGTTGCTTCAGTGGCATCCCGATGATGTGCATTTGAACCGTGAGCGCGCTTTTATTGCGCAGCAACTTGGATGCATTAATGTTGCTGCGGCCGATCTACAACATTTTGTCGATAACAGCCCACACGATCCTGTTATCGAAATCGTTAAGATGCAGCTCAAAGAACTCAGTGAACACGCTGAAATCTATCATTAAATCTTAAAGGAGAGCCTTACAGGCTCTTCTTGTTTTTCTAAAACAATCACTAACCGGGCGAATGGGAAGTTTGCCCACTAACTGCAAACGGCAGTTTTTAGCATAAATACAATAACAACTGTACCAAACAGGGAGAATACACATGGCAAGTACGGCATTAGTTACCAATGACGCGGTAGCGCTGGGGATTTTAGCGACGATTCTGGGATTTGTGTTTTATACCAGTACGAGCAGTCATCCATTTTGGCAAAAGTTTTACCGTTTCATCCCAGCGTTATTACTCTGCTATTTCTTGCCTTCATTGCTAAACACCTTTGGGGTGATTGATGGCCATACATCACAGCTTTATCCTGTAGCTTCTCGCTATTTATTGCCCGCCTGTTTGGTGTTGTTGATTTTAAGCGTGGATTTAAAAGCCATCTTAGGACTTGGGCCCAAGGCGGTGATCATGTTTTTAACGGGCACCATCGGTATTGTCATCGGCGGCCCGATTGCTTTACTCCTGGTGTCATTGATCGAGCCATCGCTGATTGGTGTTGATGGCCCTGATGCGGTGTGGCGCGGTATGACGACCCTTGCGGGTAGCTGGATTGGCGGCGGTGCTAACCAAGCGGCGATGAAAGAAATTTATGAAGTCGGTGGCAATATCTTCTCCGTGATGGTGACAGTTGATGTAATTGTGGCCAATATTTGGATGGCGGTATTGTTGTTTATGGCGTCAAAGGCCAAGGAAATCGATGCTAAAACCGGTGCGGATACGACGGCGATTGAAACTTTAAAGAACAAAGTTGAGCAGTATCACGCTGAAAATGCGCGCATTCCAAGCCTACGTGATCTTATGCTAATCGTGGCAGTTGGTTTTGGTATTACGGGTGTAGCCCATATTGCTGCCGATTTCCTCGGCCCGTATTTTGAGGCCAATTATCCTTGGACCGAGGACTACAGTTTTACCTCGAAGTTCTTCTGGTTAGTGGTGATTGTGACCACCATAGGTTTAGCAATGTCTTTTAGTCCTCTGCGCCATTTGGAGGCAGCGGGGGCATCTAAGGTTGCATCGGCTTTCCTGTATATTCTAGTGGCGACCATTGGTTTGCATATGGATGTAAGCAAAGTCCTTGATACACCATTATATTTTTTAGTGGGTATTATTTGGATGATTGTACACGCTAGCTTTATGTTATTGATTGCTAAGCTAATTAAAGCGCCATTATTTTATATGGCGGTAGGTAGTCAGGCTAACGTGGGCGGCGCGGCATCAGCGCCCGTTGTGGCTGCTGCGTTTCACCCTGCATTAGCTCCCGTCGGGGTGCTGTTAGCCGTATTTGGTTATGTGTTAGGAACGTATATGGCTTGGATTTGTGGCCAAATTTTACAGCTAGTTGCGGTATAGTCGCTCTAGTGCCAATATTCAGTTTTCCGCTGGACAGAGTCTAGTATTTGAGAGAGATGTTGCGATGAGTAATAAAATCATAAAGTTAGGTTCAATCGAAATTGCAAACGATAAACCTTTTGTGCTATTCGGTGGCATGAATGTGCTTGAGTCTCGCGATCTCGCGATGTCGATTGCTGAAACCTATGCCGAAGTGACTCAAAAACTGGGGATCCCCTATGTTTTCAAGGCATCGTTCGATAAGGCTAATCGCTCTTCTGTCAACTCTTACCGTGGTCCAGGCATGGAAGAAGGCTTAAAGATTTTTGAAGAAATCAAAAAGACCTTCAATCTGCCACTCATTACCGATGTGCATGAGCCTTACCAATGTGCGCCTGTAGCTGAAGTGGTTGATATTATTCAATTACCAGCTTTCTTAGCGCGCCAAACAGACCTTGTTGTCGCGATGGCGAAAACGGGCGCTATCATCAACGTGAAAAAGCCGCAGTTTTTAGCCCCCCACGAAATGCGCCATATCATCACTAAGTTTAATGAAGCGGGTAATGATGAAATTATCCTGTGTGAACGTGGTTCATGCTTCGGTTACAACAACCTAGTAGTAGATATGCTGGGTATGGACGAGATGAAGCAATCGGGTTATCCGGTGATTTTCGACGCCACCCACGCATTGCAACGCCCTGGTGGCCGTGCTGATTCAGCGGGAGGCCGTCGTGCTCAGGCGACTGAATTAGCCCGTAGTGGCATGGCATTAGGCTTAGCAGGTCTGTTTATCGAAGCTCACCCAGATCCAGATAACGCTAAGTGTGATGGTCCATGTGCGTTACCTTTGCACCAGTTAGAAAATTATCTGAAGCAGATGAAAGCGATGGATGATTTAGTCAAATCCTTCGAGCCAATTGATACCAGCAAGTAAAAAAAGAGAGGTTAAATTAACCTCTCAAAAATAGCCGGGGAGCTTTTGAAGTCTGGCAATAAATTGATTGCCAATAATCATGATGAATAAAGCTTGCGATGAGATGTGACGAGAGGCGATTCCCACGCCTCTCTGAACTAGTACATCTGAGCTTGAGTTACTTAGTTTCTAACGCATGTTTTGCCGCATTAGTGCCTGCAATTTTTCCAAAAATCACAGTGTCTGCAACGGCATTGCCACCTAAGCGATTATACCCATGTACACCACCTGTGACTTCGCCAGCAGCAAACAAGCCGACTAATGGTTTACTTTGAATATCGAGCACTTCAGCTTTGGTATCAATGGCGACACCACCCATAGTATGGTGGATACCAGGAGCCACTTTTACGGCATAAAAAGGCGCCTTTTCTAGTGGCAATGGCATTTGTTCGCGAGCAAACTCTTCATCTTTACCTTGTTTAAAATAACGATTGTAGTTTGAAACCGTTTTTTCTAATGAGCTTTCTTTCATGCCTGTAATTTTAGCAAGTTCAGAAACTGTATTTGCTTTTTCAAGCATATCTAAATGGTCATACCCCTGAACCATTTTAGCTTTTTTATAAAGCTCATTATCAAAGACTAACCAAGCATATTGTTCAGGCTGTTTAAGAATGGCATCGGATGCTTTATCGCGAGTCGTTAATTCACTGACAAAACGATTACCATCTTTATTAACCATAATTGCACCTACCCCTCGAACAGTTTCGGAGATTAAAATGCGGCTATCTTTTCCCACAGTTGGATGAGCTTGTACCCAATCAATATCGGTCATACTCGCTCCGATTGCTTTGGCAAGCTCAATACCATCACCAGTGGAAGTAATGTTATTAGAACTAGTCATCCCTTTAAACGTTGGACGATAAAATGCGACCATTTCCTTATTAAAACCATATCCACCGGTTGCTAGAACAACTGATTTAGCAGCAATCATATAGTGGCCAGAATGTTTTCCATGGACGACTACGCCGACAATTTTTTGGTCTTCATCAATCACAAGTTTGACAACTTTAGAATTAAGCCGAGTATCGACCCCTTCTTTTACTGAAGCTTTTCTCAATACATCAATGATATGTGGACCAACGCTTAAACCTCCTGTGGGTCTATGGGTGCGGTCAACTCTTGCGCCACCTGAGCGTTTTAAGTCATCCATGTTTGCACCTAAAGATTCTAACCATTTAATACCATCAGCAGATTGCTCAGCTAATATTTGCACTAACTTTGGATCATTGGCATAGCGACCACCTTTCATTGTGTCTTCAACAAACCATTCAATTTTATCATCCACTTTATGTTCTTTTTGCTGAGCAGTTCCTACTGCATTGTAACCGCCAGCTGCAAGCATAGAGTTACCACCACTAAATGGGCCTTTTTCGAGTAATACTACTTGCGCTCCTGCTTTTTTCGCTGCGATAGCAGCATTAAACCCTGCGCTTCCCGCTCCGACAACAATGACATCCGTCGTTTCTTTTGGACCAGCTGCAATCGCCTTGCTGATTGCATCATTGTCCCAACCTTTATCCCATGGTTCTTTAGATTGTGCACTATTAAAAGGCATCTCAAGCCCTTTAAATGAGTGGCACTCATTACAGTATAATTTGGGTTTTTCATGACCTTTATGGCAGCTTGTACAGTTAATATCACCTAAATGTGATGCGTGAGGATCTAGCTTTAGTTTAGGATTAGCCAAAGCACTGTATTCACCATGACATGATTTACATTGCTGATTTTCATAAGTTTCACTGTCAGATACTTTGCCAGGTTGAGTGTGGCAGCTCTTGCATCCTCCCATTTCTTTATGAAAAGAGGCCAGATCATTTTTGTCATTTGCAGCCCAAGATGCTGTAGAAAAGATGGAGCACAAGACAAAACTTAAAAGTGTTAACTTCATATAATTCTCCAATTATAGTTTTATTGAGGTAATCATCACTTATGATATTTTTTTATTAATTGCTAAATGGTGATGTTGCGCAATAAATTATTGTGGTTAAATAAAATTGAAATTGTTTTAAATAATTTTTAATTAATCATTTTTATATTAGAGGTGTGATTAAAGTTCAAACGGAATCTTTAACATAGAATTAGCATAATTACGTTTTTATGTTAAAGGATGAAATTTATGAAATATACCAATTGTTTTGTGCCTGTTGCTTTATTACTTTGTTCTAATCAAGCTTTATCTGAGCCCTTAGATTTTTATGGGAGATTGTGGCTTGGTGTATCAAACTCTAGTCATGGTATTTCTGGTAATGAAAAGGTTAATGGTTTTTCACTTGAGAATTTTGCCTCATACGTTGGAATTAAAGGTGATTATGATGTGCATGAAGATTTTAGTTTGATATATAAGTTCGAAGCTGGAGTTGAAAGTTTTGATAATGATGATACAAATGTTTTTAAACCGCGTAACTCATATTTAGGCTTTAAGGTTAAATATGGTAGTGTCGTTTTTGGGCGAAATGATACTGTATTCAAAACTTCAGAAGGTAAAGTCGATCTATTCAATATTACATCAAGTGATATGAATATGATTATTGCAGGTAATGACCGGTTAGGTGATTTAGTCACGATCAATACTGCAAAAGTTGCAGGCATGTCTCTTGGCATTACATATGCTTTCGATGATGATTTTAATCAAAAAAATCCAATGCTTGCTGACAATCAAAACAATTATGCTGTTAGTATAGTATATGGTGATCCTTCATTTAAAAAAGGAAATAGTTATCTTTCTCTCGCCTATGCTGATGGACTAAATTTGTTAGAGGCAACAAGAGTTGTTGCTGGTGTTGCTATTTCATCTATAAAAGTTGGGACGATATATCAGTATTCTAAATCCAGTATCTATGAAAATGTTAAAGGCAATTCATATTTATTAAGTATGAGTATTCCTGTTAATAAATATGATTTCAAGTTTCAGTACCTTAAAGATGATGCTGGTCTGGGTAAAGTTACCAAAAATGCTGGTGCAGATCTTAAAACATTAAATAATAGTGATGCGAGTCAATATTCAATTGGTGTCGATTATAATCTGATGAAGGAATTAACATTTGGTGCAGCAGTAAGCTACTTTGAAGGCGAGTACTCAGATTCAAAAGGTAATAATGAATTTGACGATACTTTGATTTCGTTTTCAACAAGATACCTTTTTTAGAACATATCAAATAAAGCGGTCTAATAGACCGCTTTATTAAAATTAGATATCAGTCATGTTAAAAAATGTATCTTTCATTTATCTTGTTCCAACTGGAGTTTATTGGGGATGTAGATGCGCATTACGTTAAGGCAGTTAATGATCTTTAAGGCTATCTGTACCGAGAGGCAGATCTCAAAAGCGGCAAAACTGATGCACATGTCAACTCCTGCAGTGAGTATGGCTCTGAAAGAATTAGAGAACTCGCTAGGATGTCGACTATTTGAAAGAGCTGGTGGTGGCTTGGAGCTAAATGCCCATGGAAAAATTATTCTGCCTTATGCTAATGAAATGCTTAGTAAGGGAAATGAATTAGAGAAGCTTTTTAATTTTGCTGAGGATGGCGTTAAAGGTTGTTTAGTGATCGGTAGTAGTAAAACGGTTGGTAACTATGTTTTATCCAGAAAGATCCCATTATTTAAAGATAAATATCCAGACGTAAAAATTAAACTCATAATAGAGAATAGTCTGGTGATTGAAAAAATGGTATCAGAGAAAGAAATCGACTTAGGTTTCATTGATGCCAAGCCTGCAAGTAGAAATCTAGTATGCGAGCAATGGATGCAAGATAAGCTTTGCATTGTAAGTGGGTGCTCACATCCTGTAGCAAAGCAAGCATGTTCTAGTCATATTTTAAGTGAACAATTGTGGGTTTTTGACCATGAGTCCTCTCTGTCACATATTAGGGCTGTTCAATTGTTAAAAAGTTTAAACGTTTATGTCAGAAATGACATTTGTATGTCTACTATTGGGGCGATTAAACGTGCAATTGGAACGGGTATAGGTTTGAGTGTTTTACCCTATGTGGCTATAAAAGAAGAGTTAGAGCGGGGGGAGTTATGTTTGATCGATTTGAAAGGATGGGATTATAAACGCACTTACTGGTCAATCCAGCGAGAGTCTGATGAACTTTCATTACAGTCTAATATTTTTTTGAATTTTTTAAATAATGCTAGTTAGAAAGTGGGTGAAATAAATGATTTCTTCAGAGTGTGGAATCGTTATATTTTTAATCTCACTTCTTGTCGTTGTGTTATATTCAAACTCTTCATCTTGTCTTTTTTTTAAACGCTTTTATAGTGTTTTCCCTGTCATGTTTATTTGCTATACCTTACCTGCTGTATTTAGTTTTTTTAATGTGGTAGATGCAAGCAGGTCAAGTGTTGATGACTATTTTAAAGCGCATTTAATTCCATTTAGTTTATTTTTGCTAATAGTGAGTACGGATTTTATTACATTAAAGTCAGTCGGTGGAAAGATTTTATTGATGTTTTTCATCGGAACTGTTGGTGTTTGTATTGGAGGGCCAATTAGTTTATGGATTGGCTCTAAATTATTTCCAGAAGAGCTTTTATGGCAAGGTGGCGATGCAGCATGGCGTGGCATGGCAACATTAATGGCGAACTGGTTGGGTGGTACAGCAAACCAACTTGTAGTCAAAGAAATTCATCAAGTTGGCGAGGCCATTTTTGCAGTAATGATGACGATAAATGTGGTTTTTTCTGGCGTATGGATGGCTATTTTGTTGTTTTTGGCTAAAAAACAAAAAGCGATTGATAGAATGTTGGATGCTGATTTGAACAATTTACCTGTTTTTATTGAAGATGATATAACAAGGTTAGATGGCAAAAAACATTTTATTGGCTGTATGTTACTCATTTCTTTTTCATTATTTATTTTTTTGTTTTGTCATTCGGTCTCCGAATTTTTATCCCTAACAGTGAATAATCGTTTTCCTTATTTATTGCATTATAACCTAGGTTCAAGTTTCTTTTGGTCTATGATTTTGTCAACACTTTTAGGTATTTTACTCTCCATGACCTATGCAAGACATGTGTTTGTTAAACAAGTCAGGTTTGTTTCATTTTTTTTGCTGTACTTTATGATTATGAATATTGGATTAAATATTGAGTTTGCTTCATTTCAATCCATATTCTACTATTTTATTATTGGGTTGATTTGGTTTTTTACTCATATAATTATTCTACTATTATTTTGTTTGTATTTTAAACTGCCCATATTGTATTTTGCTATTGCAAGTCAGTGTAATATTGGGGGCGCAGCTTCAGCGCCTGTTGTCGCGAGTGCTTTCCATCCTAAATTAGGAACTATCGCGGTTTTAATGGCTGTGTTGGGTTATACATGGGCGTCATTTATTGCATCAATTATTGGCTCTTTCATGCAATTTATACATCCATAATTAATATTCAAATTATTATGTATATTTTATATTCGTTTTTATAGCGATTATTTAATCGATGACCATACTAGCGTATGATCTCAAAGGCATTTATCAGTCTTTGTGTCGTGTCTAATGTTTCCATGTGGGGTATGATGCTTGTCTTATCTTTTGCGTCGAAGCAAGAGAACATGCTTTGGTGGAAATAGGTTTATGTGGATTTTGTTTACCTTGCTCGCTGCGTTTATGCAGGCGTGGCGCAATGCCTTTCAGAGCCAACTGAGTAAAGAGGTTAAGGTCGCGGGCGTCACCTTAGCGCGGTTTATTTGGGCAGGCCCAATTGCGGCCTTGTATCTTGCACTATTATATCTTTGGAATAATGTCGGCTTACCACATTTTACGGCGGAATTTTTCGGCTTTATTATCGGCGCATCCATGATGCAGATCCTTGCGACCGGCCTGATGGTTAAGCTATTCCAGCAGCAAAACTTTGCTATTGGTGCCGGGCTTGCTAAGAGTGAGGCAATAGTCGCGGCAATCTTAGGAACATTGTTCTTTGGTACCCATTTATCCTTACTCGGCTGGGTTGGGGTTATCTTGGGCGGTATCGCTGTATTTTTGCTGAGTGCTAAGCAGGGGCTTAGGCAGCTATCCCTAAGCACAGTGCTCCTTGGCATTGCCAGTGGCAGCGCCTTTGCGCTGACTTCGCTTTGGGTGCGGGAAGCTAGTTTGAGGTTAGATGTCGGTTTTCCTCATAGTGCGGCTTGGGTATTGTTGTTGGTGATTAGCCTGCAAACAATCGTGCTAGCCAGTTACTTGGTTTTAAAAGATAAAGAAACATTAATCGGCCTGTTACAACGGCCTAAGTTAACCTTGCTGACCAGTACTACAAGTTGTTTTGGATCTATTGGTTGGTTCAGTGCGATGTCGTTACAAACTGTCCCTTATGTGAAAACCTTAGGCCAAGTGGAAATCTTTTTTATGATGTTGATTTCCGCATTCTGGTTGAAGGAATGCGTAAAAATAAAAGAAATGCTTGGTCTAGCACTTATTGCGGTTGCTGCCATACTCGTGATGTGGGGATGAGTATTTGAGCTGTTTTATATTTATCATATGCAACGCAATGTTTAACCAAGATAAATCGCTATAGCGGCAACAAGATAAGGATTCCGGATGCAGAATCGTATTAACAGCCTGTCGTCACTTTTACGCTTATTCATCTCTCAGTTCGATCTTTCATGCAAGCATTTATTCATTATGTTGTCTGTTCCTGTTGTCTTGGCTATCGCATCCAGTTTTATGGTGACGAGTTATTTGGTTGAGAAAAAGGTGCATGAAGTTGGTGAGTTTAATCTCAAACGGCTTGAGGATTTGTTAAGCCAGTCTGAGTCTATAGGTCAGTATGCCAACACTCTTAGTCAAGGTGATTGTAGTGACCTGAATGAGTATATGAAGTTTAAGCCCTATTATCGTGGTGTACTGCTTTTTAATGCTTATGGTTTTTATTGTTCATCCACAAATGGTGAAATTGATTTTCCACTGAACACACTCTTACCTGAACCGACCCTAAAAGAGCCTACTTATTTTATTGTTCCTGAAACGCCTGCGCGTTTAGGTGTCCCTGCCATCATTGTTATTGCTACGCAGGCCAACCAAACGAGTGGAGCGGTTGTGATTATTGAAGGGCAATATTTTATCGACAGCTTTATTCAGCCAGAGGTGTTTCCTCGTCCTGTGCTGAATGTGGTATTGGGGTTGAAGGGCGCGACATTGCCGACTGTGCCACAGTTTGGTGATGGGAAAGTTGTTGCCGTAAAGGCTGATAATTCGGAATTGGTGATCCTACTTGAGGTCTCGCAAGCGTTTTTTTGGTACTTTTTCTGGATATCTTTTGGGCTATCGCTCCCCGTTTTTTTGGCATTTACCTGGTTAGTCGGTTTACATCTTTGGCGTAAAAAAAACCGCTATTCACTGGCCGACGATATTAGAAGCGGGATCGAAAATAAAGAATTTTTCCTTGTATACCAACCTATTATTTGTACTGAAGACGGTAAGGCTAAAGGGGTTGAGGCATTAGTACGGTGGCTACATCCGCAAATGGGCTTGGTGCGGCCAGATCTATTTATTCCCATCGCGGAGCAGAGCCAACTGATCGTGCCGCTAACTAATTATATTTTTGAACGCGCTTTAGCCGATTTTAGTCTGTTTTCCGTGCAGCCTGGGTTTCGAATTGGCTTTAACGTAGCGCCTGAGCATTTTATTCAAAGTGATATTGAAGCTAAATTTCGCTATTTAAAGGATGCTTTTTCCCAAATTGGTGTTCAACCTTTGATTGAGATTACCGAGCGGCAGCTATTAACGGCGGATATGTGCGAGCGAATTACAGCATTGCGTGAGCTTGGCATTTTAGTCGCTATTGATGATTTTGGCACCGGACAGACGACCTTATCGCTGCTGCAAACCTTTACCTTGGACTACCTTAAAATAGATAAGTGCTTTATCGATACCATAGGCCAAGATTCGGTCACTTCCCATGTGCTCGATACTATTATCGAACTCTGCCATAAAATGAATTATGTCGCTGTAGCAGAAGGGGTAGAAACACAGGAACAGGCGGATTATTTAATTAGTCGTGATGTGCATTTTCTGCAAGGATATTTGTTCGCTAAACCGATGAAATTAGATGAGCTTGCCCTTTGGCTGAAGAAACGCAACTAACAACAACCGTCAGGATAGGTATCCTGACGGTTATAGGTTTTGCGCAGAGGTTGATGTGCTTACAGGCTGTAACCCGTTTCTTCATGTTCAGAAAGATCGAGCCCATTCACTTCTTGCTCACTGCTGACACGCAGTCCTCCAAGGAGTTTGCTAATCACGATAAACAAGAGCCAAGTCACTACTGCGGTATAACTAAAGGTAGCTGCGATACCAATCATTTGGACGCCGAGTTGGTCAATCATAGTGTCGTTAACAGTGGCAAAACCATAGCCGCTAAAGATCCCAAGTTGAGTCGAACTAAAAACGCCTGCGAGCAATGTACCGAGGATGCCGCCTACACCATGGACAGGAAATACATCGAGAGAGTCGTCAATCTTCAATTTTTGTTTAATGTAAACCGTTGAAAAGAAACAGACCACCCCGCCAAGAAAACCAATCACTAAGGCTCCAGCTGGGCCAACATAACCCGATGCAGGCGTGATTGTTCCCAAACCCGCCACCATACCTGTAACGATACCAAGTGCGCTGGCTTTACCAAATTTATACCATTCAATCCCAGCCCAAGTGATGGCACCCATCGACGCCGCCAAATGGGTCGCGAGTATCGCCATTGCCGCTGTACCATTGGCGCCTAAGGCGCTGCCGCCATTAAAGCCAAACCAGCCCACCCACAGCATGCCCGCACCTGTGACAGTCATGGTCAAGTTGTGGGGCATAATCGCTGAGTTTAAAAATCCCCTGCGTGGGCCAAGCACTTTTGCCGCAACCAGTGCCGCCACCCCTGCGGTAATGTGTACGACTGTGCCGCCGGCAAAGTCATAGAGCCCAAGCTCAGCTAACCAGCCGCCACCCCATACCCAGTGGGTGATAGGTGCATAGACTAACAGCAGCCAAGTGCTTGAGAATATGAGTACCGCAGAAAATTTCATTCGCTCAGCAAAGCCGCCGATAATCAGCGCTGGCGTGATAATGGCAAAGGTCATTTGGAATAGCATAAACAAAGGTTCGGGAATGTCACCGCTCATACTCTCACGACCAATGCTGGCTAAAAATGCTTTATTTAGCCCACCGATAAAACCATTGCCTGTATCGAAGGCGATGGAGTAACCCACGACAAACCAGAGTATTGAGGCAATAGCAGCAATCGAAAAACACTGCATTAAAATGGAGAGCACGTTTTTGCTACGCACCAGTCCACCGTAAAATAATGCCAGTCCTGGGAGCGTCATCAGTAATACTAAGGCTGATGAACTTAAAATCCATGCGGTGTTGGCACCGCTCAACTGCGCCTCATCGGCGAATACTGGAGCGGTAAAGCTACTCGCGATGAGGATAAGTAACGCTTGATAACTGCACTTAGATTTTGGATTGATCATATGGCATCGCTCCCTTCTTCAGAGGTGCGAACGCGGATCACTTGCTCGAGCGGAGTGACAAAAATTTTACCGTCACCGACTTTGCCTGTGCGAGCGGCTTGGATGATGGCTTCGATTACAGCTTCTTCAAGCTCTGAGTGGATCGCGATTTCAAGCTTCATTTTGGGAAGAAAGTCGACAGCATATTCGGCGCCGCGATAGAGCTCTGTGTGCCCCTTTTGCCGGCCAAAACCCCTCACTTCAGTCACTGTCATGCCGTGGACGCCCAGTTGAGTGAGCGCTTCACGTACATCATCAATTTTGAAAGGTTTAATAATTGCGGTGATGAGTTTCAACTTTATTCTCCAACAAACATCAGGCATCAGTTTGTTGGATATAGCAGGAATTAGGCCACAACAATAAATGTTTTATTATCATTATGTTAACAATGTGGCGCACCCAAATAAATCTTATTTTTGCTGCAAAATAGTGCAAGAATAGATGAGCGCGCCCTGACTTGGTGCGCGCCCTTGGTGCGTTAAATGTAAAAAAGCCAATTAGGGTGCATTTAAACACTGTTAAGTATTATCGAGAATGATTTTCTACGGCAGGCTTATATTAAATCTATTTAAAATCAATTGAATATGCAGTTATCGTGGTAACGTTATTGCCGAAAGCTGTTTAATAGCGCGGACCATCTTGGTATTAGTTGCTGCACTTAAACCGTGCGCGTTGGCGCGGTCACAAATATAGCCATTAATTTGGTCTATCTCGGTGAGTCTGTGGTTTGCAACATCTTGGTGCATCGATGAGAAGTTTGCGGCTGTGAGTTCAATCACTCGATAGACGCGCTCCTCTAAGAAGTGCCTGTCGAGCTCAATCCCATCATGTGCTGCAACGTCGACTAATTCATCTAGGATACTAGCAATGGTGTCACTAAACTCAGCTTGAGCCAAAGCGCCGTTGGGGCATTGATGCAGCGCCGTAAGAGGATTGATTGCGGCGTTTACGGCCAGTTTTTGCCAAAGACAGGGGATAATCGCCTCAACCCACTCACTGTTTGGGATGGCATGTAATAGGTTATCTCTAAGCGTTTGTGGTAGCGCCGGGCCGGTAAAATGACCCAACTGGGTTAAGCCTTGGCCGGTTTGCTTAACTTGCCAACATGACTGACGTAATACGCCCTGCGAGGTCGTGCCTAAGCTTAGGCTGCGGCCATTTAACATTGGTGCGAGCGCGAGGTGTGGCCCCATACCATTATGTAATAATAGGATATGACATTGTGGCGATAACTTGTTGAGTAAAGGACCTATTGCATCAATGACTTGATAAGCTTTTACGCACACAATCAACAGTTGTACTTGCTGTAAGTGGGCTTTGTCGGCGCTAAGCAGCGGTACTCGATAGGACACACAGTCAGTAACGGCATCGCTTGGGGACAAATGGCTAAATACCAAGTCTTGCCAATCAGTTGCTTCAAGGTTTGATACCGAGGAGTCCCGTGCAATTAAGCCTACCGCTAATCCCGCCGAAGACAATTGATGGCAAATCAATTGCCCTACAGCACCTGCGCCTAAAATCGCGATATCAGTGACTTGAGACTCCATAGCTAATGGCGCATCTTGGCCTAACATTATTCTTCCTTGAGTTGTGCGGCACTAACATATTTTCGATAGGCCCAAAGACAAAAATAAAACAAGGCAATACCCGCAAAATCAGCCAACACATCACCTATTGAAGCGCTGCGATAGGGTAGGCGGGATTGCACAATCTCAATTAACATCGCGTAAGTTGCAAGTACCAGTGAGAGCCAATACCACTTCGGACGAAAGGCGAGATAGGTCAGATACGAGAGGCAGAAAAAGCTTCCAAGATGGCCTACTTTATCGATATGGGGGATGCTTTGCGAATAGGTTGGTCTGGAGAACACCAGATAACTGATCACGACAAAGGCTACGGCTAAAGCCAGTTTGAATAGGGTGTGTTTAGTTATCACAAATACAATTTGATTATCTTAGTGTGCCGCCATAATAGGAAAATGTGTCGCCAAAGTCATCCCTAAGCCGAGTTTTATCTTGCTGGGACAAAGTTAACCTTCAACTTGGGGGAGGGAGTCGGTAAACTATGGGTATTTACAATCACCTAAGGGGCGGCAACTATGCCTTCATTTGATATTGTGTCTGAAGTTGACGAGGTTGAGTTACGTAACGCGGTCGAAAACTCTCGCCGTGAACTCAGCGGCCGATTTGATTTTCGTGGTAAAGATGCCAGCATCGATTACAAAGATCATGTGGTGACACTCACCGCAGAAGACGATTTCCAGTGCAAACAGTTAGTGGATATTTTACGTACTCAATTGAGCAGGCGTAATGTTGAGCCTTCGACTATGGATGTCGACGAAAAGTCAGTTCACAGTGGCAAGACTTTCTCCCTGAAAGTACGCTTTAAGCAGGGCATCGAGACGGATATCGCCAAGAAAATCGTTAAGATGGTCAAAGATAGTAAAATTAAAGTGCAATCGCAGATCCAAGGCGACACAGTGCGTGTGACGGGCAAAGCCCGTGATGATTTACAAGCTGTGATGGCGTTAGTTCGTCAAGCAGATCTTGGTCAGCCTTTCCAGTTCAATAACTTCCGCGATTAATCATGAAAATTGGCTTGAGTTCGCGTTAAGCTAACTTAAACGTGGAAAATACAGTAAGCCCCAAACCTTTACGGTTTGGGGCTTTTTTATATCTGATTATTCTTGGTCTGGTTTGTTACTGACGTGGGGGGCGTATTTATTCACTAAATGAATAAGTAACAACACAGGAAAGCCTATCACACTGGCAGCGACAAAGAAGTTCACATAACCAAATGCGTCGACATAGGCGCCCGAGAAACCCGCAATAAACTTAGGGAAGAGCAGCATAATCGAAGAGAGCAGGGCGTATTGGGTTGCGCTATAGCCGCTGCTGGTGAGGCTTGATAAATAGGCGATAAAGGCAGCGGTGGCAATCCCCGCACTGAAGTTATCAACCGAAATGGCAAAGGTTAAAAAGCTGACGTTATAACCAATGACCGCTTGCCAAGCAAAGAGCAAATTAGTGACAGCAACCAACAGCGCGCCAAGAAATAATATCTTCATGGTACCGAAGCGGGCTAACAGGACTCCGCCAAAGGCTGCGCCAACCAAGGTCATAATAAGGCCATAGATTTTACTTAAATAGGCAATTTCTTCCTTAGTGAATCCCATGTCCACATAAAACACGTTGGCCATAATCCCCATCACAATATCCGAGATGCGATAGCAGGAAATCAGCAATAAAATCAAGATAGCACTACGGCCATAGCGTTTAAAAAAGTCGATAAAGGGCAGGATGCTGGCGGTATAAATCCACGAGAGACTCGCAGCTATAGGTTTAGGGTAACGCTCGCTTAAGCGTTGTTTGACCGCTAATTCGGTCTCATCGGCGGCGCGGGTATCGACCTGTGGCTCTTGGCTAAAGAGCGTAGTCAAAACCCCAATAAACATCAGTCCAGCCATGACTAAATAGGAAGTTTGCCAAGCGATTAAGTTATATTCGGTATTACCTGGCTCAACCCAAGCTGCGATGGTCAGCGCTCCTGCGGTCGCCACAATCATGGCGCTGCGATAACCCACCTGATAGGCCGCCGCTAAGGCTGCTTGCATTTTTTCGGGAGCCGATTCAATGCGAAAGGCGTCAATCACGATATCTTGGGTCGCAGACGCAAATGCAACCATTAATGCAAACAAAGCTAAGCGTTCGAGATCTTTAACGGGATCACTAAAAGACATCCCCAAAATTGCACCGACCAGTAACAACTGGGCGAACAACATCCAGCCGCGTCGCCGGCCTAAAAAGCGCGTCAGTAAAGGGAGTGATAATCTATCTACTAACGGTGACCAGGCCCATTTGAAGGCATAGGCTAAGGCTATCCAACTGAAATAACCGATAGAGGTGCGATCGACACCTGCTTCCCGTAACCAAAATGACAAGGTTGAAAAGACTAGCATTAATGGTAGGCCAGCAGAAAAACCGAGTAATAGTAGGATCAAAACGCGTTTATGGTAATAAACACTCAAGGAATCTAAGGTGCGACGAGTAAAACTGGGTACGGACATATGTATTAGCCGAAGAGTCGAATCCGCCTAGCTTACGGGTAAGATGTGGTTAGGTTCAAGGGGCAAGGTATCTCCTTTTGATACTCAGAGCGATTTTGTTTGCAAAAGCTAAAAATAAAAAGACCCAGCAAGCTGAGTCTTTTAAGAAGGGATTGTTCAAGGTCGGATACCGATACAACCCGAGGGCATTTGGCCTCCCAAACAGAGGAAGTCACAGCACGCATGCAACTGCTGACACAGGTACTGATTGCCGCGGATCATCCAGTCTGGCCACTTACTAAAGCTATGGAGCAAGTGCCAAAACACGGTTTCCATTTCTGTTTGCGCTTCACTTGTTGGAATGAGTTGTTGCCATTCTTCAAGTGTGTCCCATAAATAGAGCTGGATCTCGCAGAAATCGAGTTCATCACTCAAAAACGCTTTCCCATATACTGCAAGTTGGGGCGCTTTATTATCGATAAATTCTTCAATCGTCACCCTTGCCTCCTTTCTTTCTGCTTGTACAGTATAGATGGAGGATTAGGGCTTTTGCTCAAATTTTTT
Organism: Shewanella sp. 8A; assembly: GCF_023475945.1. Lineage (NCBI taxonomy): Bacteria > Pseudomonadati > Pseudomonadota > Gammaproteobacteria > Alteromonadales > Shewanellaceae > Shewanella > Shewanella sp. 8A. The sequence continues at coordinate 204,834 of NZ_JAMDJP010000004.1, read as the reverse complement.
TCGATTATTTTTTGGGGAGTAATTTAGCTGTTTTCAATATGATAGGTGTTACTGGCACATCGGGCCAATTCAGTTTGGCATTAGTAGTGGTCTCTACCACAGCCATGGCTTCGAGGACTTGCTTACCTTCGATCACTTCACCAAATACCGCATATCCCCAACGGCGTTTTGATGGATCCAGCTTTGTATTGTCCGCAACATTAAAATAAAACTGGCGGGTGGCAGAATGGGGCTCATTATCGCGCGCCATGGCGATGGTGCCCATGCTATTTGATAAACCATTACCCGACTCGTTGACTATCGGCTTGCCCGCTGGCAACTCTTCTAATTGTGGATTCAGCCCACCGCCTTGCACCACAAAGTCACTGATCACGCGATGGAAAATTGTGTTGTTGTACTCGCCTTTGACCACATAGGTGAGGAAGTTATCAACCGTAATCGGCGCGCGAGTTCTATCGAGTTCGACGACAATCTTACCTAAACTCGTATCAAACTCGACCTGTGGATACAAGCTATCGGGTTGAATGTCGATTGCCGCCCAGCTGCTATAACTTGCACAGAGAACTAAAAGTGCGGATATCCAACGAAACATCATTCTTTCCTTAATCATTATAAACTTGCGCAATTATTGTTGTAGAAACTGGTTTAACTCTGGGTCATTTAGAATCTCCCCTGTGAGTTGACCGAGGAGCTTATTCATATCCATTTCTAAGGTGGCAAAGTCAGGAGTTAATGGGCCTTTTAAGACACCCTTGGCTTTATAGCGTTTGACCAATTCTTGATTGGAATTACGTGCTTGAACTGCGATACGGACGCTGTGTTTGGCTTCGTAGCCAAAGGTCTTTTTGGTGACATCCATCTGTAATTCTTCTAATTGAATTTGAACAGAGTTGGTTGCACTGGGATCGATTTGGTATCCCGCTTGAGTGAAACCGTTACGAAATACTTCGTCGAGCAATAACTTAGGGGGCTCGCTTGGGCCGACTAAACGGGTTTTGGTGCCTTCTTCCATAAAACGCGCAACGTATTCGGCGTTACGAGTGTCGATTGTGTCTAGTGAGATTTGCAGCGGTCTTGAAGTCTGTTGGCTAATATCTGGAACCTGTGGACTAAATGCCATATGAGTCGGATTTTGGCTCGCGCAGCCTACAAAAAGTAAAGGAAAAGTCAGCGTCAATAATAACCGTTTCATGTGGAATCTCATGCTAGTAAAAAGTGGTTACAGCATACCAGAAATCATCTCTGTTGCCACAATGCATGGGTGTTCAGTTTTTGTACAGGGTTGGGGGCTATGATATGACTACCTTATAATAATGGAATATTAATAATATGAAGTACTTAAAAATAAATGTTTGCGTGTTATTTCTCGCTTTATGTGCTGGTTTTGCTGGTAGTGCCAATGCCACCGATTCACCCCACCTGTTAGGCGGCAGCTTAGGCTATGGTACCCAAGAGTTTGAAACTAAAAGCGGTAAATATGATGCGGGTGATACATTTACTGGCGACTTGTATTACCGCTATATGCTCAACGAGCATTTTGGATTTGAAGCGGGATATTTAGCGGGCTCTGGTGGCGTGGCGAGTGCGCTTGTTAGTGCGATCAGTGATATAAAAGATTTAGATTACCAAGGCGTGAGAGCCACTGCTTACGGTGAGTATGCTCTGTCTCGTGGTAATAGTCTTTATGCCAAACTTGGTGCAGCCTACACTAAAGTGAGTTATGAGTTTGAAAAGCAGGAGATGGATTCGGACGATGTGGGCTTTTACGGCGCTATCGGTTGGCAATATCGTTTTCGCTCTGGCTTTGGGCTAAACCTCGAATACCAATATGTGCCGATGAAAGAGCTAGAGTTGCAAGGGGTAAACTTTGGTATCAGCTATCGTTTTTAACGGCTAAGGGGTTCCACTGGATTCGTCAATATTTGATTAAGTGGGTTTGTCTCAACTAAGCGCCTTTGGGCGCTTTTTTAATGGTTTTTTGAGGAAACTAAACCGAACTCCTCTCGGCAACAAAATCACAACAATTTGAGCTTGCACTCTTTTAATGCAATGAATGACAGGTTAGAGTAAAAATTCAACATTAAATAAGAGAGCATAAATGCTCCCTCGAGTGCAAAAGCAAAGGCGAAGTTATGTCTAGGATTATCACCCAAATCGCCCCCGACAGTTTGATCAATGCCAAAGGTCAGCCACATTTTGGTCATTTCGACGGTATAGTCAGTCGCTTAGGTTTAGCGGATTTTGCCTATTTCGATACTATGGATAAGCCCGCATCGGCTTGGGCGAAACGGTTTGACTATAAGCAGTTCCAATTTATTTCTATCGTTACGCCCCGTTATATTATTGGTGTTGCGCTCGCGGATATCGCCTACCTTGGCAGTGGATTTTGTTATTTATACGATATTAAAAACAATAGGTTAACTCAGCATGACTGGCTAAAACCCCTTGGGTTTGGCTACCGGATGACGCCTTCTCCAGCCAATGGCACGGCAACCATTGGCGGCAAAGGTAAGCGCATAACCTTTAAAATCCAAGAGGGGAGTTGGCATTTAGTCATTGATACTAAAAGCATTCAAGCCGATTTAACTTTACATGCATTGCCTTTAAGTTTACCTATGGCCATGTGTAGCCCCACGGGATACAACGGCTGGACCTATACCCAAAAACACAATGGTTTGTCGGTCAAAGGACAACTCACCATAGACCATGAACCGCAGCCATTGAATTTCGCCCTCGCAGGCTATGATTTTTCCGCGGGATTTATGCGCCGAGATACCAGTTGGCGTTGGGCATCGCTGAGTGCGCAAATTGACGACGGAGTGATTGGATTAAATCTTGCTGCGGGCGTGAATGAAACTGGTGCTAATGAAAATGTGTTTTGGATCAATGGTGAGCGGCATTTACTCGGACCAGTGCAATTTGAATTTGACCGTCATGGACAGCAGGGCACAGATCTCTGGCGTATTCATAGTCACGATGGCCGCGTCGATTTAGAGTTTACCGCGAGAAATTGCCGCAGTGAGAAACGCAATTTTATCTTGCTGAAGAGTAACTTCCGTCAATATCTGGGGCTTTTTAGCGGTTTTATCATTGACAATCAGGGGCGGAAATTCCAACTCAACAATGTATTGGGATTAACCGAGGATCATTACGCTCGCTGGTAGAACATAGGCAAATTTACGCTTTAATACAATAATAACAATAGGATAAAGGTATATGGATATCGCAGCGTTAATTAATCATCCCGAAGTACTGTTACTGGTACTTGCCCCACTGTTTTTTGTCTGCATTTTGCTGGAATGGTATTTCGGCGACAGAAGACAAAAACTGCCAGTGAGTGCCCGTTACTACACCAAGGAAGTGCTGTGTAATTTTAGTCTCGCTGCCATGCACCAAGGGGTGGATATCTTGGCCGGCCTGCTGATCGCTAAATTGTATCTTGCGGTATTTGGTTGGAAATTATTCGATATTCAAATGGGGCCATTCAGCTTTGTGCTGCTGATGATTGCCCAAGATTTTTGCTATTACTGGTTCCATCGTGCGAGCCATAGAGTACGGTGGATGTGGGCAGCCCACGTGGTGCACCATAGTTCGGAGAATATGAATTTTAGCACCGCGTTTCGCCAGAGTTTGATGTATCCCTTCGCTGGTATGTGGGTGTTTTGGTTGCCGTTGGTAATTTTGGGTTTCGACCCTAATTGGGTGGTTTTTGTGGTGCTGCTGAACTTGGGATTGCAGTTTTTTGTGCATACCCAAGCGGTGAAAAAACTAGGCCCATTAGAATGGCTGTTTAATACGCCATCACATCACAGAGTGCACCATGGGCGTAATCCACAATATATTGATAAAAATTATGCTGGTATTTTGATTATCTGGGACAAACTCTTCGGTACCTTTGTACCCGAAGAGGAAACAGTGATTTACGGGATCACTAAACCCGTCAACAGTTTTAATCCACTCAAAGTGACCTTTAGCGAATGGCGCGATATGTTTAGTGATGTCACGACTAAGGGGCTGAGCTTTTCAGAGCGGCTTAAGCTGTTATTCGCCCCTCCTGCCAGTCAGCAAAAAGATAAGTGAGTTACTTAAATTCAGGAATCATCCATCTTCAAATAGTGCAAATGGGTAATTGGAGTCAGATCTTAACCTTGCTAGCCTACTTTTCTTTTTTTGCAAATTAATCGCTGAAAAAATATACAGAATCACGCTTTGGTGGTAATTTTTTGTACAAGTGATTCATCTGAGTAGGTTGTCGTATGGTTGATGAGCCGCATTTAACCTTAGAGGAATTAGCTTGTTTTAGAGAGCTATTTTCCCCCAATCGTATAACCCATAGTACTGAGGATGCTCATCCTGAGCCTTTGGTTAACCATGTATTAACGGTCAAAACCGAGGTGCCACAGGCGCTCGCCTCGCTATTGGGTAAGGCCAAGCTGACCCTATTGGCTGAAGTCGGCTCCTATAAACTCTGGTTTCCCCTTGAGATGCGCCTCGATGATTTTGGCCAATTACAGCCCACTCTTGGGGTGCCTGAAGTGTTAGACGCAAAAGGGGCTGAGCGGAGTTGGCGTTTGACTCAGCCTGAAGATGTGTGGATCTTCGACCAAGATCAGGGCGAACAATGGTCTGTGGTGTCTTTATCGAGTTCTGGCATGGCGATTCGTGCTAAATCGTCACAACAGTTTGAACAGTTGGTCGATAGCCAAGAACTGCAATTACAGTTGCCCGATGGTGAAACCATGCGGGTCAAAATCGAGCCTATCCGCCATGAAGAGGGACTGGCGATTGTCAGATTTCAGGCCGAAGCCGAAGAGCGAGAAGCCCTACGTCAATTCCTCTTTAATCGTCACCGCAGTCAATATCCCAAGCTCTATGCCAGCTTGCGCGGATAAGTGAGCCTAGTGGCATAATTCTGTTAGTTAAACTTCAGCCAATTGTTAAAATTTATTCCGCTCTCAGGATCTTTGCCGAAGATGTGGCTTTTCCGAGATCCTAACCTGCCAATCTGCTGTGCTATGGATTAGAATAGCCTTGAATTCAAAAACATCAGAGCGAGCGGTATGCACGTACATATTTTAGGAATTTGTGGAACCTTCATGGGTGGTCTTGCACTCTTGGCTAGGGCAAAAGGGCACAGAGTGACAGGCTCGGATGCCAACGTCTATCCACCGATGAGTACGCAGCTTGAAGAGCAAGGTATTGAACTCATTCAAGGTTTTGATCCAAGTCAGTTAGGTGAAGCGGGCAGTTATCCCGATCTTGTGGTGATTGGTAATGCCATGAGCCGAGGTAATCCTTGTGTCGAAGCGGTATTAAACCTTGGGATCCCTTACACCTCTGGACCACAGTTTTTAGCCGATCATATTCTGCCTGAGCGTTGGGTATTAGCCGTATCTGGTACCCATGGAAAAACCTCCACTTCAAGCATGCTGGCGTGGATCTTAGAGGATTGCGGTTATCAACCCGGTTTCTTGATTGGCGGTGTGCCACAAAACTTTGGTGTGTCGGCCCGTTTAGGGGAATCGGCATTTTTTGTGGTCGAAGCCGATGAATACGACAGCGCCTTCTTCGATAAGCGTTCTAAATTTGTGCATTATCATCCCCGTACGCTGGTGATTAATAACCTCGAATTTGACCATGCTGATATTTTTGCCGATTTAGCGGCGATCCAAAAACAGTTCCATCATTTGATCCGAACTGTGCCAGGACAAGGCAAAGTGATTTGGCCTGCCGATTCCCACGCGGTAAAGCAAACCATTGAGATGGGCTGCTGGAGCGAACAAGAGACCTTCCATACCACTGATGCGACGAAAGGTTGGCATGCTAAGGCCTTAAGTGATGATTGCCATGAGTTTGAAGTCTTCTTCGATGGCAAATCACAAGGCGTGCTCGAATGGACGCTGATTGGTCAGCACAATATCGAAAATGCAGTAATGGCCATCGCAGCCGCGCGCCATGTTGGGGTTAAACCGAGTGCTGCGATTGATGCATTAACCCGCTTTGTACCGCCGAAACGTCGCCTAGAGTTGTTGGGCACTGTCCACGGCGTCAGCGTATACGATGATTTTGCCCACCATCCAACGGCGATTGCGACCACTATTAAGGGCATGCGTGCCAAGGTCGGTCAAAGCAAAATCACTATCGTATTAGAGCCGCGCTCGAACACGATGAAGAGTGGAGTGCATAAAGACACACTGGCTCATTCCATGCTGCAAGCGGACGAAGCCTTTTTATATCAAGCCGATACTATCGATTGGAATATGAAAGAGGCGATGGAAGCGGCGGTGATCCCTGTGACTGTCCTGCATCAAATTGATGATGTTGTCGCTAAAGTGGCAGCCTCGGCAAAAGCGGGTGACACTATCGTGGTGATGAGTAACGGTGGTTTTGGCGGCTTACATAAAAAGCTGTTGGCGGCGCTTGAAGTTAGCCCACAGTTTGTTCAGCAGGCGGACTAATATGGCCTATGCCAAATCTGAGAAAGCCATTAGCTTAGCCTGGACAGGAGCCTCGGGTGCGCCCTATGGTTTGAAGTTATTAGAATGCTTATTAGCCTCGGGCTACCAAGTTTTTTTAATGATCTCAAGCGCTGCTCGGGTGGTGCTGGCGACTGAACATGGCTTGCAACTCAGTGCTAACAGCGATAAAGCCAAGGCGCAATTGTTAGAGGTGCTTGCAGAAAAGAATGCAACGTTATCTGGCGAGTTAGTGGTATTAGGCAAGGATGAGTGGTTTTCGCCGCCAGCCTCAGGCAGTGCTGCACCCAAACAAATGGTGATCTGTCCTTGCTCGACGGGGACACTGGCAGCTGTTGCGACGGGAATGAGCAATAATTTGCTCGAGCGCGCGGCAGATGTGGTGTTAAAAGAACGTGGTCAACTGATCCTCGTTCCGCGGGAAACTCCCTTTAATGCCATACACTTAGAGCATATGCTCAACCTATCGCGCTTAGGTGTCACTATTATGCCTGCGGCGCCTGGCTTTTATCACAATCCCAAATCGGTTGAAGATCTGGTAGACTTCATGGTCGCTCGAATCCTCGATCATTTGGGCGTTGACCATGCATTAACGAGTCGTTGGGGTTATGACAATCACTCCCCTACTGACATCGACAATTGAGACTGATATGAAACACACCACCGAAGTGATGATCTCCGCTGAAGAGATTAGCCAAAAATTGGATCAAATGGCCGAGCAAATCAATGCCCACTATGCCAACAGCGAGCGTTTGCTGATGGTGGGATTATTAAAAGGCTCAGTCGTATTTATGGCTGATCTGTGCCGCCGTATTAAAGGCCATGTTGAAATCGATTTTATGTCGGTTTCGAGTTATGGCAATTCCATGACCAGCTCACGGGATGTGAAAGTGCTGAAGGATGTGCAATCGGATATCGCGGGCCGCGACGTGCTGATTGTGGAAGACTTGATTGACTCGGGCAACACCTTAAACAAAGTGCGCGAAATGCTGTTATTGCGTGAGCCAAAGAGCTTAGCCCTGTGCACTCTGTTGGATAAACCCGAGCGCCGCGAAGTGGATGTCAAAGTCGACTTTATCGGTTTTACGATCCCAGATGAGTTTATTGTGGGTTACGGCATCGATTATGCTGAGCAATATCGCAACTTACCTTATATCGCCAAAGTGGTGCCGCTCGAATAAGCTCAGATGCGTTATGACTCAAACTCCCGCCTAGGCGGGAGTTTTGTTTTGTGTAGAAAGTTGGTCACACGAATGCGATTTGGTGTAACTGACCTATGTGTGTGGAGATCTATTAGTTATTTTTAATAAATTAATAACTATTTTTTCAATCAATTAGAGTCATAATTCGTTTTTATACAGCTTAGCGTATTGCAATTGCTGTTTTCGTCACCATTTTAGTATTTCGTTTATTCTTTCAGGATCAGGTAGCACTATGGCCAAGCATGCCCATGCTCTCGTACTCGAGGGGCTAAAAAAAACCTACAAAGGCGGTGTAGAAGCGGTAAAGGGCATTAGCCTTACCGTTGAACAGGGAGACTTTTTTGCACTGTTAGGCCCTAACGGCGCGGGTAAGTCGACTACCATTGGGATTATCAGCTCCTTAGTGCAGAAAACTGCTGGCTCTGTGCAGGTTTTTGATTTTGATATCGATAAGCAACTCGAGGAAGCCAAGCTGTGCATAGGTTTAGTGCCGCAAGAGTTTAACTTCAACCAGTTTGAAACTGTGCTGCAAATTGTGGTGAATCAGGCGGGTTATTATGGCGTACCTAAGGCCGTGGCTCTTGAGCGAGCCCAAAAATACTTAAGCCAGCTTGATTTGTGGGAGAAGCGTAATAGTCAGTCCCGCACCTTGTCGGGGGGGATGAAGCGGCGGTTAATGATTGCCCGCGCCCTGATGCACGAACCTAAGTTACTGATCTTAGATGAACCAACTGCGGGGGTCGATATTGAGCTACGACGCTCAATGTGGGAATTCCTCAAGCAAATTAATCAGCAGGGTGTGACTATCATACTGACCACCCACTATCTTGAAGAAGCTGAAATGTTGTGCCGCAATATCGGCATTATCGATAAGGGCGTGCTGGTGGAGTGTACTAGCATGAAGGCCTTGCTGAGTAAGCTGAATCTTGAAACCTTTATCCTCGACCTTCGCCGCGATATCAATGTCGCGCCCACACTCGATGGCATGGTGTGCCGTTTAACCGATCCGCATACCTTAGAGGTCGATGTGGCAAAGGAGCACAATCTCAACGATGTGTTTACCCAATTAACCGCGGCCAATGTGGAAGTGTTGTCGATGCGCAATAAGTCCAATCGGTTAGAAGAATTGTTTGTGGAGTTAGTCAAGAAAACCCAAGGAGCTAAGGCATGAAACAGCTGTATTTTATCGCCTTCAAAAGCATATTAACCAAGGAAATCAACCGTTTTACTCGGATCTGGATCCAGACTTTAGTTCCGCCTGCAATCACTATGACCTTGTATTTTTTGATTTTTGGTAACTTGGTCGGTAGCCGCATTGGTGATATGGGGGGTGTATCTTATATGGAGTTTATCGCGCCAGGCCTAATCATGATGTCGGTGATCACTAACTCCTATTCGAATGTGGCGAGTTCTTTCTATAGCGCGAAATTTCAGCGTAATCTCGAGGAGTTAATGGTCGCGCCCGTGCCTCACTATGTGATGATCGCAGGCTATGTAGGGGGCGGTGTCGCTCGGGGGTTATGCGTTGGTTTAATCGTGACGCTGGTGGCGATGTTCTTTGTCGACATCAGTTTGCACCACGCGGGCCTAGTCGTCATGACGGTATTTTTAACCTCAGTGTTATTCTCCTTAGGGGGATTAATTAATGCGGTATTTGCCAAGAGTTTCGATGATATCAGCATCATCCCGACGTTTGTGCTCACGCCATTAACTTACCTTGGTGGAGTATTCTATTCACTGTCGTTACTGCCATCCTTTTGGCAAGGCGTTTCGGCACTCAACCCTGTGGTCTATATGATCAACGTCTTCCGTTACGGTTTCTTAGGTTTTGCCGATATCAGCATTCCGCTTTCTATTGGCATCATGGTGGGCTTTTGCGCTGTACTTTGGGGTGTTGCGTATTACCTTATTTCAAGAGGTATTGGGCTGCGTTCGTAATCCGGTTCTTGTTCATACCATCAATGTCTCACGTATTTCAGGACAGGACACATTGAATAATAAAAAGGGAGTCATTTAGACTCCCTTTTGTTTACTTACTTATGTGAACAGATTACTTCATACGACGACGCAATGCCGCCAGAGGTAATAACAATGCCGTTAACCAACCCAGCGCACCGCCGGAGGTACCGCCAGCATTGTTTGCTTTTGTTGTTTTAACTGTCACTGTTGATGTACCAGTATTACTATCATCTACCCCATCAGATGCGACAACGGTAAATGTGTAAACGTTGTCACCTGCAGGGGCTGTAAATCCAAGTTTATCTGAGCCGTTAACAAAACTTATTGCAGGACCAGATGTTTGCTTCCAAGTGTAAGTTAAAGTATCGCCATCAGCATCTTTACCATTTGCTAGCAAGGCTACATATGAGTTCTCAGTAGCATTTGCACTGGTAGGAGAGACTGTTGGCTTAGTGTTATTAATCAACACTGTCACTTTGGCTGGTGCAGAAGCATTCCCCATCGTATCTAGAGCAATAACTTCAACTTCCATAGTTTTGCTTTGCTGATTAATTACAGCGTCGTCACTTAAGCGTACTGTTCCATCTTTAGCAACTAAAACCATACTGCTATTCGAGCCTGTAGTCACAAATTCGGAGAACGGGCTTGTCAGCATATCAGGGTCAGTCGCTTTTATTTGTCCTAATACGGTCCCAGCAGCAGTACCTTTCTTAACTGATAGTGTTAAGTTTTCTACCGTTGGCGCTGAGTTACCTTCATCAGTGGTATTAGCCACAACAGACATAGAGCCTGAGTCCGACAGGAACATAAAGCCTTTAGCGTTATCACCAACTTGAGCTTCTAAAATCGCACTTTCACCTGGTTTGAGTTCAGTGACTTCTTTTCCATCGCTATCCACTAACATGGCTGATGTTCCTGAGCCATCAAGTACAAGCGATGCAACAACACTGTCTTCATCACCAGAAGGTGTCGGAGCCCAATCACTGTCTTCTACACGGTAACGAACTTTAATGGTTTTACCTAAGTCTGCTTCAGTTAACCCCATGTCTTCAAAACACACTTTGCTGGTTAGGAAGTCATTACCTGTGACGTGGAAAACAGGCTCAAGCGTACCTGATGAAGTGCCATATTTAGCCACTAAACCATAGATTGATCTTGGATAGGCATCGTTAAACCAGTTTAGGTTTGCGGTTGCTGCTGTATAGTCCCAAACACCGTCATTGTTTAGGTCATAGTCTACGTCATAACTGGCCACTAACGCATGAACGATAGGATCGCGCATTTGTAAGGTGTTATAGATTGCAATGCCAGTATCACATGAGCTACTGAGCAACAGTTCACTCGATGCATTTAACAAGTCATGGCGTTTAGATTCGTCGACAGGGCTTGTTGCGATCAATGGAGCTGTAAATGGATCGGTAATTGAGGTTGCACCAACGTTGGTTAGTGTACGAACTAAACCGTCTTCAGTGACTTCAGTTTCAACTGAAATTGCCGCCGCTGCTTTAGGTAACACGTGGTATACCAAGTGGAGTGCTTTCGATTCACCATCCATGAACTCAATTGCACCATCGTATTCAGATAGCGTCAGTGCTACTGATGCATCTGCAGCAGTTCCGTCTAGTTCATATGATGAGGTTAGCGTCCATTCTGGCAACTTAGTTGGATCAATCGTTGCAGTAACATCAAAATCAACGGTTTGTCCGGCAGGAATAGTGACACTGGCTGGTAATGCAAAACTTAAGGCGCCTGAATCAAGATCGTTTTGGAAACGTTGATCGACTTTTAAGGCGTAAGTTTTTTCAGCCGTAGAGAAGTTTTTAACAGTAACTGTCTTAGTGATTGATGTGGTTTTGTTGAGCGCTAATAAGCCAAAGGCTAACGCCGCTTGTTTGGTGTCTTTATTCCAAGCCGCAACGGGCAGATTAATGGCTTTTTCTACGTCAACTAAACCTGAACCGATATAGCTGATAGGTGCAAGCTCTGTATCAGGGTTGATTTCTTTAGGTTCCAGCGTTACATCAAGGTTAGCAGCGTTCATGATGGTCGCTTTTACCTCAAATGCATTGCGATGAGGTAAGGCTTCACGAATGATACTGACTGCACCAGCTGTAATCGGGCTAGAGAATGATGTGCCGCTGATTGGACTTAATCCTTCACCTAATCCTGGGTGTGCGGTGAGAATATCAGTACCAGGTGCGGTGATCTCAGGTTTTAAGGTTCCGCCGATTGATGGACCTCTTGACGTAAAGGTCGCAATGGCACCTGCGGTAGTGACTTCAGTTGATGTAATACTAAATGGAACATCGCCAGATGCGAGTGCTGCTTTGATTGCATCGCCATCTTCCTTAGAAACCATTACCGAAGGAATGGTGATCTTGTCGTCGGTCCCGCCCATCACAATCGCACCAGCATTGGCTGCGTTGTTAGCCACAATAACAAATGAGGCTCCTTTTAGTTGAGCATTTAGTACCTTAACTGTAAAACCACAGGTTCCGCGGTCAATTAGCACCGTTTTGCCTGTTAAATCTTCAGTATAAGCCGCGCAGCCATTTTTATTAGCAGCAGGGTAAACAATCGGTGCAACGGTATTTGTGAAGCTATAAGCATTGGATTTATTAAATCCAGCACCAATTGCTGTGACTGTATTACCCGCTATGGATGCTTCAATTTTGCCAACTTTAGTCGTTGGATGCGTCATTGCGCCAACAGAAAGAGCGCTATTAGTGGTACTTGGGCCACCGACCACAAAAGGTGTTGGACCATCGTTACCGGCTGAGATCACAAGGTTTACACCTAGTTTGACCATTTCATTGATCATGGCTTGAACGGCGCCGTCCTCTACATCACCAAAATCACCGCCTAACGACATGTTAACAGTGTCGACGCGATCGCTTATGTCTCCATCACCGTTTGGATCCATAGAGGCTTCAAGAGCGTTTAATTGAGCGATACCAGAACAGCCAGAGTTACATACTGAATATACGAGCAGCTCAACATCTGGAGCTGTTCCAACAACAGAATGGCTTACATGAGTACCATGATTGGTTGTGACATCAATTGGGTTTGGATCATTATTAACAAAGTCCCAACCTCCAATGACTTTGCCTTGTGGCCAGTTTGGCATTTCACTTTTTGCTGCGACGGCTGCTTTGTAGTCAGCAACTAATCCTGAGCCACCTAAGGCTTTGTGGGTATAGTCAACGCCAGTATCGAGCACGGCAACTCGTTGACCTTTACCCGAGGCAATACCTGCATCAATCACTGCTTTTGCTTTGATGTATTCAGCGCTTGCGGCAACATCTAATTTGTAGTCATAGATTGGCAGAATAGCCGCTACTTCAGCGTTGTTAAGCAGGGATGCAATTTGCTTATGATTACCTTCCACAACAATCGAGTTTACTAATTTTGATGTTGTTGCAACGATTTTTAAATCAGCATCCATGCTGTTAATTGCATTTTTGACTTTGGTTTGAGAGCTTTCAATTTGGCTCATGACCGATTGCTTATTAAATCCCTTCAGCTGGCTTTGTTGCGCAAGAGAAGGTGCCTTTAATTTTACCATCCAAGCTACAGCTTGTTTTTGTTCGTTACTATCATTTTTAGTAACGCTTAAGCCTGCATACTTATCAGTTGTTTGATTGGTTGTATTGTACTGAGCAGTTGTACCTGCAACAGCAGCACTTGATAATAGTGCCGCGGAGATAGCGATAGATAGTTTTGTCTTCACAACTTCATTCCTTGTCAATTAATGCTTGTAGTGCAAAATTAATCGCACTTGTAGCTAAATTGTTATAATTATGCTGCGCATTTTGTGGCTAGCAATGGAGTTGTAACACAAAAATATCGTACGGTTAACACTTTTGAAGTAAAAAAGACTTAAGTCATACTTTTGCAATATATCGTTCTGTTTGTTGAGCTTTATATTCGTGGGTTGATTAAGGCTTTACTGCCCGTGTAATCGGGTTTTGCAGGCTGATCAGGGTTTCAGTCGATTGAATTTCGTCGATTGATTGGATGCGGTTAATCAGCACATGTTGCAGGCCATCGATGGATTGGCACATGACTTTGACAAAAATGCTGTAGTTGCCAGTGGTATAGTAGGCTTCAACCACTTCTTCTAGGGCGTTTAGCTTGGCGATGGCGGCGGGGTAGTCGCCAGCACTTTTGAGATTAATTCCAATAAAACAGCAGACATCGTAACCCAGTGCCTTGGGATTGATGGTGATCTGGGCACCCGTGATAATCCCCGCTTGTTTCATTTTCTCGACACGCACATGAATGGTACCCGCACTCACGCCAAAACGTTTGGCAAGTTCGGCAAAAGGTGTGCGCGCGTCTTGCATTAAGGCTTCGAGGATATGGTTATCTAGCTGATCACGCTGAAATGCGGTTTCCATAAATAAACTCTCTATAACATAATGAATTGTCATAAAGTTACGTTTTTTTATAGGGAATGGCTACTGCTTTTGCGTTTTTTAATTGTTTTTAGTGATCATTGCTCACCTTCTGGTTCGCAAAAGGAGGCATTAGCGCTGAATGTCATAGGTTCACCCGTATATGGGTGTTTGATCGTAAGCTCTGCGGCGTGGAGTAATAATCGCGGTGCTAAGGATTTGGCCAGTGGATCGGCGTAAAAGCCATCGCCTAGGATCGGATGCCCAAGTGCCATCATATGCACTCTGAGTTGGTGTGAGCGCCCAGTAATCGGCTTGAGTTTAACCAGCGTCGAGCGCTTGGCGCGGCTTAACACTTCAAAATGGGTCAATGATGGCTTGCCAATGTCGTGGTCAACTTTCTGTTTTGGGCGATTGGGCCAGTCGCAGATCAGCGGATAATCTACGCTACCTGTATCGTTTTTGACATGACCGGCGACTCTGGCGAGATAGGTTTTGCTGGTTTCTCTATCATGAAACTGGCGTTTTAATTCGCGTTCGGCGCTACGAATGAGCGCAACCACTATTACACCTGAGGTCGCCATATCAAGGCGATGGACGATTTGGCAATGCGGATGCTCAGCTTTTACTCGGGCGTACACACTGTCGTAATGGGCGGGATCGCGACCAGGCACTGATAACAACCCCGAAGGCTTGTTGACGACGATAATGTCTTTATCTTGGTAAAGCACATCGAGCCAGGGAGTTGTTGGTGGTTGGTAAATAAAATCAGTCATAATCGCGCCTATTCAATAATGCGCGGCAAAGATACTCCGCTAGGCTCTGGGGTGCAAGTTTGTTGTCTCTCCTCCTGAGTTCGCCTCGCTTTAATCCAGCGAAAAATGATTTGCAGATAGAGCTGGATTTGAGTTTTTGTTATACTCGTCACCTTTTTCGTTATTGTTCATTTTGAGCCTGTGAAGTATGAGCCAGCCAGAGATTTACACCCCTGAGACACTTTCTCACGTTAATAACCGTCTAGAGTTATTGGCGCCAGCAAAAAATGCCGATTATGGTATTGAAGCCATTCGCCATGGTGCCGATGCGGTTTATATCGGTGGTCCAGCATTTGGGGCGCGTGCAACGGCGGGTAACAGTGTGGAAGATATCGCTCGCCTATGTGCTTTTGCACATAAGTATCATGCTCAAGTGTTTGTCGCCCTCAATACGATTCTGATGGACGATGAGCTCGAGACGGCTGAAAAACTGATTTGGGATGTGTATAACGCGGGCGCCGATGCACTGATTGTGCAGGACATGGGCGTATTGCAACTTAACCTGCCGCCGATTGCGCTGCATGCTAGTACGCAAATGGACAACCGTAATCCCGAAAAAGTGGCCTTCTTAGAGCAAGTGGGATTCTCGCAGGTGGTACTGGCGCGCGAGCTGGGCTTAAGCCAAATCCGTGAGGTTGCGGCTCATACCAATATGCAGATTGAGTTCTTTATCCACGGCGCCCTGTGTGTGGCCTACAGTGGATTATGTAACTTAAGCCATGCCTTTAGTAATCGCAGTGCTAACCGCGGTGAATGTTCGCAAATGTGCCGCTTACCGGGCAATCTTAAGACCCGCCAAGGGGATGTGTTGGCGCAAAACGAGCACTTACTCTCATTAAAAGATAATAACCAAACCGATAACCTCGAAGCCTTGATTGATGCCGGTGTTCGCTCCTTCAAAATTGAGGGGCGTTTAAAAGATTTAAGTTATGTAAAAAACGTGACTGCTCATTATCGCCAAAAACTCGATGCCATTATGGCGCGTCGCCCTGAGTTTGTGGCTTCATCCCATGGCCGTACTGAGCATACGTTTACCCCAGATCCCGAAAAAACCTTTAATCGTGGCAGCACCGACTATTTTGTCCATGAGCGTAGCCAAGGGATTAAAGATTTTCGCTCGCCCAAATATATTGGCCAAGATGTGGGTAAAGTGGTTGCTCTTGGTAAGGATTTTATTCAAGTCAGTTCAACCCACGAATTTAATAACGGTGATGGGTTAGCGTATTTTCCACCCAATTATGCGATGGCAAAGCAGTCCGACGACAAGTTGCAAGGTTTACGGGTAAACCGCGCCGAAGGCCATAAGCTGCATGTGTTACAAGTTCCACGGGATTTACGTGTTGGTATGACCTTATACCGTAACCATAATCAGGCATTTGAAGCCTTGTTAGCGAAAGAGTCGGCCAAGCGAATTATCGGCGTAGATATGCGTTTAACCGATACCGCCAGGGGCGTAGCGCTGACTTTAACCGATATCTACGGCCTCAGTGCTACGGTTGAGTTGGAAGTTGAAAAGACGCCCGCCACCGACGCTGAAAAAACCTTGCAGACGATTCGTACACAATTATCCAAGCTTGGCAGTACCGATTTTACGGCGCGCCAGATTAGTATCGAAACAGCTCAGCCTTGGTTCCTGCCTGCTTCAACGCTTAACGGCCTGCGCCGTGATGCGGTAGCGGCATTAGAACTTGCCCGTGTTGAGGGCTACCAACGCCCAAAACCTTGGAAATATAATCAAGATGCTGTGTATCCATTCAAACACTTAAGTTACTTAGGTAACGTGGCAAACGAAAAGGCCAAAGATTTTTATCAGCGCCATGGCGTGATTGAAATTCAAGATACCTACGAGAAAAACGGCGTGACTGAAGACGTGCCTTTGATGGTGACTAAGCACTGCCTGAGATTTAACTTTAATCTTTGTCCTAAGGAAGTGCCGGGAATAAAGGCCGATCCTATGGTGCTCGAAATCGGTAACGATGTACTTAAGTTAGTATTTGATTGCCCTAAGTGCGAGATGCTGGTTGTCGGTGAAAACCGTCAGGTTCGCGGCCAAAAAGCGCTTTAATTAATGCCTTGATAGCAAGGGAGCATTGAGCATTCAATGCTCCCTTTTTTATTGTTTTTCAGCTGCTCAGCTTTCTCATTGTTGCCTATGGGTTACTGAAAGGATACTTTATTGAAAAATTTTAATAATAAAGGATGTCAGCATGGGACTATTAGATGGGTTGCTCGGAAATGCTTCTGAGGTGAATTTACAGGAGCTGGCCGAAGAGCTGCGCCCAATCATGGGGATTCAGGAAGAATTAAAGCTGGCCTATAAAGTGGTCCGCGATCTGTTTGTATTTACTAATAAGCGCTTGATCTTAATTGATAAGCAAGGGCTCACGGGCCAAAAAACCAGCTATCACTCCGTGCCCTATAAATCCATCACCCATTTCGAAGTAGAAACTACAGGCCATTTCGATATGGATGCCGAGCTAAGAATTTGGATTTCAGGTCGAAGTGAGCCACTGGTAAAAGAGCTTAAGCGCGGCACCGATGTGGTCGGGATCCAAAAGACTATCGCCACTTTCGCACTGTAGTCTTTTGATTTAATACTTTTATATCAAGATATTATAAGCAAGCAGGTGTGCTTGCTTATATCCAATCAATTTAATACTCGGTAGTTTATGTCGTTAGACTGTTCTATCGGTTTGCCGCTCATAGTGTAAGTTTCTGATAGTGTGATTCGACCTTGCTCATCATATTGATTATGGATGCCGACCCAAAATTGCTCTTCTCCTTGGAAGTGTAGGTTACCCTCCTCAGCGATTTGGCTGTTGGGGTGATAGCGCTTCATGGCGTAGAGTTGGCTATCTGGGTCAAATTTTAAATGATAGGAGAGGATAGGAGCGGGTTGTTTTGCTTGCTGCCAGGTTGCGGTGTCTGCTCCAGTTGAAGTCACTTCTGTAAGATTCAAGTGAGTTTTATCAGCACCAGCTTGAATTGTTGCAGTTTGTTCCTGTGTATCCTCTGCGCCATCAAAATAATGGCGGCTTTCATTGAGCTTACCATCGTCGCTGAGCCACGCTTCACGATACAGTTGCCCTTGAGGCGTAAATCGTTGCCAATGGCCGACATCAAGGTAATCACCATCGATATAGGTGATAAAACCCGTTTCGATGAGTTTGCCTTGTTCAGAAAAGGATTTTGAGCTGTATCGTTCCCCTTCTAAGCGAGTCAACAACCAACGAATTGTCCCATCTTGATAGTATTCTATCCGAGTATCAGGAGTGCCTTCTTGATAGTATTGCCTTTGATTATTCTCAAGATTATAGCTGCAGCGAGTATTTGAGTGGCTCTCAAAGGATTCAAGGATGCCCTGCTTGTTGTAGGCGCTACTTTGTTTGAGATAACCCTGTCCCTCTCGAACGACATATTCTGTAATAGTGCGGATGGTGCCATCTTCATAAAACCAGCGTGCTGTGCCATCACGATTGCCTTGGGTATGGGGCAAATACATTTGAATTTGTTGGTTTTCATAGTATTCAATAAAAGGCGCGATCGAGAGATTATGTCGATATTGACCTTCGGCAGATAGGACACCGCTTTCATAGTAACTGCGAAATAATCCTTCTCTTAAGCCCTTTTCAAGGTAGATTTCAAGGGCGAGTTGGCCATTTTCATGGTACCAAGTGGCAAGGCCCTGCTCATGGCCATTTTCAAAGGGAATGCACTGTTCTAACTGCCCATTGGGATACCATTGTTCACTGTTGCCATGGGCGATACCGTTACTAAAATTGAGCTGTTTTGCAAGCACGCCATTGGGGTGCCATTCTTGTCGCAGGCCTTCATTTACTCCCTGTGAATTGAGTTGTACTCGCCACGCGAGTTGGCCATCTTCATAATAAGTTTCAATGCGTTTGCCCACCTGATTGAAGTGGACTTCTTGCTTCAGATTGCCATTGGGATGATACCAAAGTTCGTTAACAGGCTTACCCATATCATGGGTTAATTCGGCTTGCAGCTTGCCATCTTCATAGTACATATACTCAATTCCGTGGATGTGATTTGCCACCATTGGGCGCGTAAGCCACAGATTGCCAGATTCATAATAGCGTTTTAACTGATTGATATAATTGCCTTCGCTATCCTTTTCTGCTGTTTCCTTTATCTGGCCATTACTATGGTAGTAGGTGAGTAACATACCATCGAGCTGGCGTTCTTCGACTTGATTGATTTTTCCTTCATGGTCGTACCAAGTTTGGCGGCCAAGTTGTTGGTCATTAACGAAATGCCCCTCAAATTGCAGTACACCTAAGGCATTGAGCTGGCGCGTTATCCCGTTGCGCTCACCAAAGTAATTGCAATCTACCGCCTGAGTGATGTTAGGGGATAGGGTGATTATCCTCAGTAGCGAGCGCCCTTGCTCGGTATGAATTTGATGTAAAGTACGCTGCAATTTCCCTGTGAGGCTGGAGAAATCTTGCATATCGCCTTGAACGGTATGGGTTGAGTCGATAATAAAATGGCAAGTCACTAAATCTTGTTGGTTATAGAGTTCAACTTGCCATAGTGTTTGCTGGGCATTATTGGGATGAGGGAGCAGACTACAGGTTTTATCTTTGCCTAGATAAAAATATTGCCCAGGTCCATTGACCTCAATGCTGTCAAACTGAGTATCGTGAAAAGTACAGGACTCATGTTTATGTTCCCAGCCAAGGAGTTCAATGGTTTGCGGGTTATCAAAATAATATCGATTTATCGCTGCCTGAGTATCCACTCGATTGGCTTGCGCCGGAGTAGCCTGGATGGCAAGGCTAAAATAAGGCTTAAACGAGGAGGCTGCTTGAGTGGCTTGCGGCCGAGCTGCTTGAGATGGAATGTCTTGCTGGACGCCGCGTTTTTCTTTGGTATTAAACAACTTTGCTTTAAATGCGTTCAACAACGACATAGGTCAACATCTCCAAATCCATATGATACAACTGACTTATCTGGTAAATTTCTTAAGTCGAATAGGCCTATGATAACGGGTTATACTTTGGTTTCTCAATAGATTATCTTGCCCTTAAGTCGAGATCTGGATTCATGATGCTACAAAATTTTTATCAGTCACTCCCAACTGATCTTTCACAAGAAGTGTTTGAAACCCTTGCCGGAAATGGCAATGTAAAGATTGAGCGCATTATCTCTAAAGGCCATTCGACCCCTGCAGGAGAGTGGTACGATCAAGCTCAATATGAATGGGTGATGTTGCTCAAAGGAGAGGCACAACTCGAATTTGAGCAAGGTAGATTGTTAACACTTAAACCAGGGGATTATCTCACCATCGCGCCCCATGAAAAACACCGCGTCGCTTCGACTTGTATACAGGGCGAAACCCTATGGCTGGCGGTATTTTATGATGCGTGAGGTCTAGCTGTTTTGCCATTGCCAACTGGGTGTATTGAGCAAATCCTGACCTAAGATTTGAGTTTGCCCTAGGGTTTTATCCAGAGCCAAAGTATTACATTCCTCAAACTGACTTAAGGCATTGATTAATCGATTAGCGTGTGACACTACCCATAATTGACATACCTCGGACGCCTTAGCGATAAGTCTCGCTAATGCGGGTAATAAATCAGGATGCAGGCTTGTTTCGGGTTCGTTTAACACCATGAGTTCCGGTGGTCTTGGAGTCAACAGGGCGGCAATTAACAGTAAATATCTCAGTGTGCCATCGGATAACTCGCTCGCATGCAGTGGTCTTAATAAACCTTGCTGATGAAATTCAAGTTGTAGGATCCCGCCCGCTTGAGGCGTGATACGAACCTTCGCTCCCGGAAAGGCATCGCTCACCGCATGGTCAAAAGCGCTCTTATCGCCAATTTCAAAAATAGTTTGTATAGCAGAGGGAAGATCCCGGCCATCATGGTGTAGCACGGGCGTTGCTGTGCCAAGTTGAGGGCGGCGGGCTGGAGCCTCGGCATCGGTTCTAAAATGATCATAAAAACGCCAAGCACGAATGCTATCCCTTAGCGTTAACACTTCAGGGCTGCGTTCTGGATCGGCAAGTTCGGTAAACATACTGTCACCGGTTTGCAGGTGTGCGCTTAGGGTAATCCAGCCTTGGCCATCTTGGCTGCGACTTTTCACCATAGGGCCGCGGCGCTCGACTAAGACGCTTGCTGGACGGTATTTTGCACCATTCCAAATCGCCTCTCGTTTGATTTGGGGATCTAAGCCAAAGAGGGTCGTCGAGTCGGGTTTGGGCAGGCCAAGTTCAATCAGATAACTAAAATCTTCGCCCGCAAAGCCTAGCTTTAGGCGTTTTGGCGCTTGCCTTACGGTCGCTTCGATGGGGGTATCACCTGCTAACATGCCCTTGGTCAGATTCTCAGGTCCAGCCCAAAAACAGGAATCTAAGCCGCCCTCTTGTGCTAAAGCATTGACTACGCCACCCTGCGCCGTTTGCGCTAATAGACGTAATGCTTTGTATAAATTAGATTTGCCACTACCGTTAGCGCCAGTGACGACATTAAGTCGGCCCAGGGGTAAGACGACTTCCCTTAAGGTGCGGTAGTTAGAGATGGCAAGTGTGGTTAGCATGGTTATCCTGTTAGGTTTCCCATCATCCTCGAGTAAGCTGTCTTGGAGCTGTTATCTAAGTACCAGTTATGCGGTGATGGATTTAGATTAATACTTGATTTAACACTCGTTGCCAGTTGCCGCCCATAAAGCGGTCGCGGTCGGTCGATTTAAATCGGGCCTTGGCTAGGGCATCATCAATCCGACTCATGCGTTCGATATGGTTTAACTCAGGGATCACTACATGCCTTGGTTCAGCATCAAAGCCTAATACTTTTTTGGCCCTTAGGCTGTACCACCAATCCTGATATTCCTTAATGCCTTGGGCATTATCGTTATTCAGGGCTAACAGATTTTCTTGACCTCGCAGCGGAAAATCGTTGGCGATGGCCACACAATCAACTCCACCGACCCGGGCCACATATTCTAATTGGCGGATATAGTCATTGATCGTTGGGACGGCCTTATTGGTGAGCCAAAAGCTCATCATAAAGACACCAAAAACACCGCCTGAATTAGCAATAGCACGGATCACTTCATCTGGGCTACAACGGGCATGTTTAACGATCCCGCGCGCAGCGCCATGGCTTTGAACGATTGGCGCGCGGCTCAGTTTAGCCACATCTAACGCGGTCTGGGCGCTTGAGTGGCTCACATCGATTAATATATTGGCTTGGTTGAGTTTTGCGATAAGCGCTCGCCCATGATTCGTCAGCGGTTTATTGAGTCCGCCATTGGCATCGTTATCTAGCGCTCCGCCCGCAAAGGTATTGCCATAATGGTGAGTGAGTTGCAGTGCGCGTAGGCCTTGGCGATGAAACGCATCGACACGGGCCCATTGGTTGGCATCACTATCATCTTCAACACAGTCCGCACCTTGGATTTGAAAGAAAACTGCCGTGCGATTGCTCTCCCTCGCAAGCTGGATATCGCGTCCTGTTAAGCCTTGTAAGAGGATATCGGGATGCTCGCTCACCCGTTTTGCTGCTTGCTGGATGCTGTCCATGCAGGCTTTGTAGGTTCGCTTGTAGTTTAAGGTGCCGTCGGCTTGTTCAATGGTTTCAATGGCGGAGATATCACACAGAAAGGCATCGAGGCCTGAGGCGCGAACATCGGCTAAATCATCGGGCAAAAAGGATAAACCATCGATATATAAGCGCCGTGCACGTGGAGGAAGCAGCGCGGCAAGACTAGAGAAACTGGCAAAAGGGCTTAATGCACTGGCGGCGCTCAATCCAGTAACTGCACTGAGGCCTTTGAGCAGAGTTCGGCGACGGTGATTGATAGCCTTCATGGACGTGCACTCTCCTTTAGATTAAGCTCATTTGTACTTCTTTATACCCTGTTAAAGCATAGAAGTCTTTGATTAAATCCCTCTTTTGTCGATTTAACCCGCAGATTGATTTAGGGTTTTACCGCATCAATCATTGCCTTAGCTAAGGCATGTAAGCCGTTGGTTCGTGAGGGACTTAATTGGCCCTCTAGCCCTAATTGTTTGAAATAGGCGGAAGGGTCAAAGGCGAGTATCTCGTCGCTCTGTTTGCCGTGACAGGCACTCAACAGTAAACCGATTAACCCCTTCACGATGCGCGCATCACTATCGGCCAGAAAATAATGCTTACCGTCTTGCTCTAGATGGTACAGCCAGGCATCACTCTCGCAGCCCTTCACTTGAGCAGACTCAAGGCGAAACGCGTCCGCTAAAGTCGGTAAGGTTTTACCTAGTAACATGATTTGGCGATATCTTTCCTGCCAGTTTGGTGCCTGCTCAAACCGTGCTAGTAATGTCGCTGCATCCTCAACCTGATAAGCAAAATCGGTTGCTGGAGGCATGATTGGCAATGTCATGGGGAACTATCCTCTTTTTATCTGTTTTGCTGATGGCTTTAAGGATAAACCTTAGAGTAGCAATTCTTTAACTGAGGCCAAGGCGGCAATAAAGCGGTCGATATCGGTTTTATTGGTGTAGATACCAATTGAGGCGCGGCAACAGCCTTTAAGGTTAAGGGTTTGCATTAAGGGCATGGCGCAGTGATGGCCGCAGCGAACTGCAACGCCTTGTTGATCTAATAAAATGCCCACATCCTGATGATGTTCATCGGCAAGGTTAAAAGCGACGGTGCCAATATTATCGCGATGCGCGCCATACAGATGCACATCGCCAAGGGCGCGTAGTTGGTTTTGCAAATACTCAAGCAGTTCAGCTTCATGGGCTTTAACCTCTGACGTGAGGTGTTGTTGCAAAAAGCGGAGAGCGGCGCCAAGGCCAATCACTGCACTGATCGGCGGTGTGCCAGCCTCTAAGCGATTAGGCAAGCTGCCAAATTCGGTGCCATCAAAACTGACGCGTTTGATCATTTCGCCGCCCGTAAGTAGCGGTGTAAGGGTATCGAGTATCTCGAAACGGCCAT
Source organism: Shewanella sp. 8A (assembly GCF_023475945.1). Lineage (NCBI taxonomy): Bacteria > Pseudomonadati > Pseudomonadota > Gammaproteobacteria > Alteromonadales > Shewanellaceae > Shewanella > Shewanella sp. 8A. The sequence goes on along the minus strand of NZ_JAMDJP010000004.1, from coordinate 181,028 downwards.
AAAGCACGCCAATGCCCGTCGGGCCGTACATCTTGTGGCCAGAAAACACATAAAAATCACAATCGATGGCGGCCATATCAACACTTAAATGTGCCACGGCCTGCGCGCCATCGACTAAGGTGAGTGCCCCCTGGGCTTTTGCTTGGCGAACTAACTCCACCACCGGATTTACCGTACCTAAGGCGTTGGATACATGGCACAGGGCGACAACCTTGGGTTTCAGTTCCAGCAAGGCTTGGTAGGCATTTAGATCAAGTCGGCAATCTTGAGTCAGCGGAATAGGTTTAATGATAGCGCCAGTGCGTTTTGCCAATTCTTGCCACGGAACAATGTTGGCGTGGTGGGCGGCGCTGTCGATCAAAATCAGATCGCCAGATTTAAGTTGTGGCGTTAAGCCAAACGCGACTAAGTTGATGGACTCAGTAGTACCGTGGGTGAAAATGATTTCTTCACGGCGTTTGGCATTGATAAATACCTGCAATTGATCGCGCACCTTCTCGTAGCAAGAAGTGGCTCGCGCCGATAACTGGTGCGCTGCGCGGTGCACATTGGCATTGTCGTATTGGTAATATTGTGCCATTGCCTCTAACACACACTGCGGCTTTTGGCTGGTGGCCGCGGTATCGAGATAACACAGGGGATAATCGCCCAACATTTGCGAGAGGGTGGGAAATTGCGCGCGGATTTGGCTATGGCTATCGGGCAATAGCGTGTCGGTCGGGGTTGAGTGTGTCATCTAGGGCTTAACGCAATAAAAAGGCGTTGGGATCTTCGGATATCTTCCCGTCAAATGCAAGTTTTCACAGGCGCTTATGGCATCCCAACGCTTATTTTCCCACTCTCTTATTATGGCGGTTTAGCTTAACCAAGATTCAGTCTCAAATTTCTCCTTATGCTTAAGTCGTAGACTCAAACGTTAAGTTTGCAGATTGCCACTATTTTTGTTTAGTCATGCTTGCTCGTCACTGCAAAGCGAAAAACTCCGACTATGCTAAATAAAGACAAATAAGACATTGGCAGTTGGAGTAGCATCCTTATGCTTGGCTTCTTAAGAGATTTGCAGATCAGATATAAAATGGGCAGTTTAATCGGCATTATGCTGCTACTGATTCTGTTATTAGCAGGATTTAGCTTGCTTAAAATGAAGCGGGTTGCCGATGAAATTCACACAATTGCATTAGAAAACATACCATTAGTGAAATTATCGAATGAAGTTACTATCTTGCAGCTTGAGAGTTCGATTAGCCTTGAGAAGGCTTTCAGAGCCTCTGAGATACCCGTTTCAGCGCAGGAGCGATTAATTGACGGCTTTATTGGTGAAGTGATTCAACATAAAGAGCGGATTAATAATGAGTTGATGTCCACCCAAACCATGCTCAATGAGGCGCTAGCATATCCCCAATCTTCAGAGTTACGAGATAAAACACAACAGTTAACCCAAGAAATTACCAATATTATTCGAGTTTATCGAGATTACGATCTAAAGCTTGCCACCGTGGTTGCCGCAATCCAGCAACGCACTAATCCTGCGGCATTGGTGCAACAGGTGAATGAACTTGAACAAACCCAAGGTGAATTTAATACCCAGCTAAGCCAGTTTGCGTTGCGTTTAGAGCAAATGACACAAACAGCAGTCACTGTTACCGAGAACGAAGAGCAAGACGCCATTTACGGCTTAATAGTTATTTCTTCTATCGCTTTGATTTTAGGTTTAGTTATCGGAATCGCCTTTAGTCAGTACATAGTACGTTCGATTATGCGCCTGCGTAATGCAGCAGCCATGATGGAGTCGGGAAACTTTAGCCGAGAATTAACAGTAGAATCGAAAGATGAACTGGGCGAGCTGACTATTAGTATGAATCAAATGGCCCTAACCCTCAGTAAAACCGTTGGGCAAGTGATTGGTCGCAGTGAAGAAATCGCATCTATGGTTACAGAGCTTAATGCTGTAGCTGAAAATAATCGTAAAGCGATACTTAGTCAGCAGGAAGATACAGATCAAGTTGCCACCTCCATGACCCAAATGGCGGCGACAATTACTGAAGTTGCTAGCAGCGCCGAGAGTGCATCCTACTCATCAGGACAAGCGGAAAGCCGAGTGAAAGAAAGCTGTGCCGTTGTTGACGCGAGTGAGAAAATTGCTCAGCAATTAGTGGCTAGCGCTCAGCAATCCAGTCAGCTTATTCAGCAGTTACAGGCAAGTACAGGTAAAATCTTAAACTTTGTGTCTGTGGTTGATGCAATAGCAGGGCAGACCAATCTGCTTGCTTTAAATGCCTCAATCGAGGCGGCAAGAGCGGGTGAGCAAGGTCGAGGGTTTGCCGTGGTTGCCGATGAGGTTCGTGCATTGGCAACTCGCAGCCAAACAGCCACACAGGAAATCAGTGAACTTATCCAAACCTTAGTACTTGATGCAAAATCTGCTGTGGATTCATTTGGTAAAAATGAATTACAAATCAAGGATTCATCTCTATTAGTTAACCAAATCAAACAAAACTTGCTTGAAATTTCGGATGCATTAACTCAGTTATCACAGGCTAATGCACAAGTGGCTACCGCGAGTGAGGAACAAGCTGTCACGGCTGAGGATATTAGTGAACGGATCAATACCATACGGGATTCAGGTGAGTCTGTGCTTAGCAGCGCTTTTGAAACGGCTAAAGCCAGTGAGTCACTCTCCCAACAGGCAAATTCATTACGTGAAGCGATGCTGCAATTTAAGGTGCGCACAGTCTAGGGATTTAGCACTATCGCTATCAATTTGTTTAGTAAAATAAAAATGCCCAGCGCTTAGGCTCTGGGCATTTTTATTGTGCATTTTTGGATAACTGGCTGAAGCTTAACGGCGATTATTAGTTAACGCGACTATGACTTAATGCTATTAAGGCTTAACACGATTCGGGCGGTTATCTGCGCGATGTGAGTGCTGTTTCGGCTCATTCGAAGCCGGTTTTACACTGTGTGGATTGCGGCCTTTGGGCTGCTCTTGGCGGCGTCCATCATTGTTTGATTTGTCGCTTCGTTCTGCATGGCTACGTTGCTGTGCACCTGAATGCGGTTTCGCTTTTGCATTGTTCCCTGCCGTTGCACTGTTAGTTGTGCCGCCATCGCGCTGAGGATGCTTACTCTTTGGTTTTGGCGAGCGTGCAACTGCTGCCTCGGTCTTATGATGTTCATTGCTGTTGCGTGATGGCGTGCTGTGCTTATCGTGGCTGCCATCTCGAACGCTGGATGTTTGAGACGCATCACGGCCAGAACCAGATCGTGGGGCAGGTTTTCCTGCACTGCGGTGTTTACGCTGGCTTGCCACGGCTTGTACTTTATGATTTTTACCTTGGGGAGTGAGCGTTGTTTCGGGCAGCGCATGCACTGGGCCAAAACCTGCAACTTCTTGGCGCTCGAGCACGCGGTTAATTAATCGCTCAATATCTTTAAGCAGTTTAATTTCTTCGCTGCTGACTAATGAAACGGCTTGGCCTGTGGCGCCAGCACGGCCGGTACGGCCAATCCGATGCACATAATCTTCAGGCACGTTAGGTAAATCAAAGTTAACAACTTGCGGTAACTGATCGATATCTAAACCGCGGGCGGCAATATCGGTCGCAACCAATACGCGAACTTCACCGCTCTTAAAGTCGGCGAGGGCTTTAGTGCGCGCACCTTGGCTTTTATTACCGTGGATCGCGGCAGCGCTAATGTCGGCTTGGATAAGGCTCTTCGCGAGTCGGTTTGCGCCATGTTTAGTACGCGAAAACACTAACACTTGCTGCCAGTTTTCCTGTTTGATGAGTTGGATCAGCAGGGCTGATTTTTGCGTTTTATCAACGGGGCAAATCCATTGTTTAACCGTCGTTGCTGCGGCATTGCGCGGCGTGACGGAAATCTCAACCGGATGATTGACTAACCCTTTTGCAAGCTCACGGATCTCATCGGAGAAGGTGGCTGAAAACATCAGGTTTTGTCGCTTAGCGGGTAAGAGTGCAAGGATTTTTTTGATATCACGGATAAAGCCCATATCCAACATACGATCCGCTTCGTCGAGCACTAAGATCTCAAGTTGATTAAACTTTACCGCATTTTGTTGCACAAGATCTAATAGTCGCCCTGGTGTGGCAACTAACACATCAACACCATGACGTAATTTATTGATTTGCGGGTTGATAGGCACGCCACCAAAGACCACAGCTGAACGCAGTGGTAGATATTTACCATAGGTTTCAACACTTTCGCCAACTTGTGCCGCCAGTTCCCTCGTAGGAGTTAAGACTAAGGCGCGAGTTTGTCCTGACTTGGCTTTTTGGCCTTTAGCGAGTAATTCCAGTAATGGCAGCGTAAAACCTGCGGTTTTTCCTGTTCCCGTTTGGGCCGCAGCCATGACGTCTTTGCCCGTTAGTACAGCTGGAATTGCTTGCACTTGGATGGGAGATGGCGTGTCATAGCCCTGTTCGGATACGGCTTTTTGGAGTGGTGCGGATAAACCTAAGGCGGAAAAACTCATTAATGGATCTCTTGTGGCAACATCGCATCGTTGCTTTGGTATAGCCTGAACGGCGGGCGTGCAGCTTACATTAACAGGGGCCTCAGTGCTACGACTGAAAGCATTTTGTTGTATAAAGGCATAAAAATCCTATTTCATTAGTGGCTAATTTATCGACCTATCAGTATCTTGTTCAGTATTTAGCGAAAGATCACGTTTATGTTAATTTGATTACTTATAAGTAGTTCAACTTGAGGTAAAATTAACAAGATTCCTCAATAGGTTGCCAAAGTGTTGGCCAGACATATTCATAAACGGGATATGTAAAGATTCACGGGATGTTTTTCCGTTTGCAGGTTGAATTCTGCACCATTGCATTCTTAAGATAGTTCTGCTCAGGAATATTAACGCCTCATGGCGGGTGGATTATGACAGCAATACAGCATATTGAACGCCTTGCACGTGGGCGAAGTGAGCAGGCCGTGGCTGTGATTAAAAACGTGCAGCAGATGTCGAATATTCCCATGCAGGAGATGCAGTTAGCACTCAAGCAATTATTTCAGTGTGGCCGGGTTGCACTGCATTTCCATCCCGACAGAATCGACAGCCGAGGTCTAACAGTCGCCGAAGGGCTTCTACGTGATGGGCAATACCGTAGTCAGTTCGAGACCCATATTTCCAATGGGCAGTTATCGCCTGAGCTTGGAGGACCAAGGGATCATTGGGAAAATCAGCTGTTTGGCGATGTGTATAAAGGAACCAAATCCCGCCCTAAGTATGGCGCTTTAGATTTAGGCATGTGGCAGGATGGCCCCGCCCCGCGTTTTGGCAGTTGTTATCTGCTCACCCACTCACAATTGCTCACGCGCTCGACCTTTACTTACCTTGATTCTTACCGTAATCCTAAGGAAAAGGGGACATTATCTTGTTTTGATGATGTGCTAGCGGCACTGCTGACCGAGAGTTTTGAGCGCCACTATGCCTTGGGTAAGGCGGACTTTAAGCCTCTAAATGTGATTCATTATTTGGCGCATCAGCTTAATTCGTCATTGCTTGCCCGCTTTGAACGCCCGATGTCGACAAATCTTGATCATTATATCGAAGCGCAAATTCACGGTGACGTGTCACTCGATGAAGATATTGCCATGCTGGTGGCCGATCCGAGTTTTAAAGGGACTGAAATCGGGGCAACGTTAACTAAGTTGTGCGACCGTTACGATATTGAGCTGCAATACCATAATGGTTTTAGCCTGCATACGGCACAGATCCCTAGCGATTTCCGTGGACCCACTATGCCATCTCTGGCCGAACGTATTGCGATTGACGACAGCGTCGATGCTTATGCCATTGGGGTTGCTGCGCGGGATTTATACCATTCGCCTCAGCATTGGCGAGATCGAGGTAATCGTGCTCAAGTAGCCCATGAACTCAAGCTACTTTGGCATGTGTTAGTCAAATACGGTGGTATTCAGCCTTAGCGCGGAAATAGGGTCACTAAATATGGTTACATGCGCACTATTGACGTTTTGATTGCGCCCAAAACGTCAACAAGCCTCAGTCATTAGCAACCTGTGTCAACCTTAGTATAGGTCGGAACACCTGTTGTCTCCCATTTATAGTCTATATAACAATTGGTTGCAGATACATCGGCTTGAGTCGGAGTCGCCAGATTTAACTTTTGCTTTGGGGTTGCAATGACTTGATAGGTGCCGTTGGATGTATAAATACGGTAGGACCAATCATTCACGCTTAAGCCTGCGGCATTAAAAATTTCAGGTGGTGTTGTGTAGCCCGCACTAGGTGCTGTGCCACTACTGCTTGCGGCCCAAGGTTGGTAATTCTCACCCCTAATACCATCAAAAACCACACGATTAGTCGTACCTGTGTTGGCGATTTCTGATTTTGCCTTGAATAAGGTGACCGCAGACTTCATTGATGCCAATGCACCCGACAACTGACTTTTGTACGCATCAGACTGTAAATTAACAAATTTGGGGGCAGCCACTACAGCCAAAATGCCCAAAATAATAATCACAACAACAAGTTCGATTAACGTGAAACCGGAATGTTTGTTTGTCATTGCTATCTAACTCCTTGAAAATTATTCCTATCTTATCCAACAATTTCGCTAATGACCAGTTAGCTAATATTTTAGTCTTTATCCTCGTTAAATAGGGTTATCCGTAATCAACAAAGATTTTTAAGTTTGATGATATGTGAGAGTGCGAATACGTGGTTCTAGATAAGTGTTTATAGGCGTGAAGTATTTATCTGTGTGAGCTAAATCTGAATTTATTGATCATCATCGCATTTTCGTGAATCTTTTAGCAAAAGATACGTCCAAGGTTTCATCTGTTGGGGATGCCTGCGATACTGCGTCCCTATCGAAGCTTTTCGCTTATTGCAAGCCCTTGGCATTGATTGGTAAGCGTTAGATCGATTTCTACAATTTACTGCAGTGTTGGTTTTGTTGGAGCACCATGGATAAGTCGTTAGAAAAGTCCCTTCTTGTTTGGCTCAAGTCGCAAAAAAAGGCCTGTGGCTGGTTTCTTGAACTTTCGGTCTGGTGTGGAATATTAAGTGCTATTGCATTGATCGTGCAGGCTTATTTAATTGCCACTCTCCTCGATGGTGTGATTATTGGTAATGGATTGCTCGGATTCGGCGCCGATAGCGCTCAGACTGTTATCAGCGCGAGTGATTATCTGCCGCATTTTATGGCCTTGATTGGCTTAATGTTATTGCGAGCAATACTTGCCTATGGCCGCGAGCGTGCCAGTTTTGAAGCGGGTAAACGTTTACGCCAACAGATCCGCAGTGCGGTAATGGATAAGTTAACTCGGCTCGGCCCTGCGTTTATTAAAGGTAAACCCGCAGGCAGTTGGGCGAGCATAGTGTTAGAGCAAGTTGAAGATTTACAAGACTTTTATGCTCGTTATTTACCGCAAATGACGCTTGCTGGCGTGATCCCCTTATTGATCCTCATCGCCGTGTTTCCCATCAACTGGGCGGCGGGGCTGATTTTGCTGTTAACCGCGCCCCTTATCCCGCTGTTTATGATCCTTGTCGGTATGGGCGCTGCTGATGCCAATCGTAAAAACTTCAATGCTTTAGCCAGATTAAGTGGCCACTTTATGGATAGATTAAAAGGGCTTGCGACCTTAAAGCTATTCAATCGAGGCGATGCTGAGCTGAAGGTGATTGAAAAGGCATCGGAGGAGTTTCGCAGCCGAACCATGTCGGTGCTGCGCATGGCTTTTTTAAGCTCGGCGGTACTGGAGTTTTTTGCGGCGGTGTCGATTGCTGTATTAGCGGTTTACTTTGGTTTTAGTTACTTAGGTCACCTCGATTTTGGCTACTATGGCGCGCACGCTCAAATTGGGCCTAATACCAATGAAGGTTTACCTTTTAGCCTGTTTGTCGGTTTGTTTATCCTCATTTTAGCGCCGGAGTTTTATCAGCCGTTAAGGGATATGGGCACTCACTACCATGCCAAAGCGCAGGCGATTGGCGCCGCGCAGGCTTTGATGACTCTGCTTGAGCATCCCGAGCCTCAGCCAACAGACTCAGTCGTTTGTGATACCAGACTTGAGAAGATTGAAAGCCTGATAGCTGAAGAACTTGAGGTCTTTAGCGTTGATGGCAGCCGCTTATTAGGGCCCATTAGTTTTGAGTTGAAACAGGGGGAACATTTAGCCTTAGTTGGCCCAAGTGGTGCAGGCAAAACCAGTTTACTCAACGCGCTATTAGGTTTTTTACCCTATCAAGGCAAGTTACTGATTAATGGTGTTGAGCTCTCCAGCATTGATCTTGCCTATTGGCGGCGCCAATTAGCGTGGCTTGGACAAGAGCCACAGTTATTCCATGGCACAGTGCGGGAAAACGTAGCCCTAGCCAATCCTAATATTACAGACGAGCAGGTGTGGCACTTGCTAGAGCAAGCCAATATCCATGAATTTGTGCGCATGCAACCCCTTGGTTTAGCGACAGCTATCGGTGAACAATCATCAACCCTATCGGTCGGGCAGGCACAACGTATAGCTCTGGCGCGGGCGCTAGCACAGGCGTCGCAGGTGTTTATCCTTGATGAACCCTCCGCGAGTTTAGACAGTGTTAGCGAGCAACTATTAACGCTCACCTTGAACCGTGCGATGGCGGGCAAGATGTGCATTATGGTGACCCATCGATTAGATCAGCTCGATCGGATGCAGTCGATCTTAGTCTTAGATAAGGGATTGATTGTCCAGCGAGGCGACTTTGCGACTCTTTCTATGCAGGCGGGTTTATTCCAAACCATGTTGCATGAAAATACCGAGTCGGTAGCCGATATTGAGCTTGAATCGCCAATGCCTGATACTCGCATCGATATTGCGTTAGGGACAACAGAGGGAGGTGCACAATGAGAATACTCCTTCCCTTCATTCGGTTGTTCTCCCATCAATGGTTAATGATGGTTATTGGGCTGGTGCTCACGCTCACCACGCTTATGGCGGGGATTGGGCTGTTGTCACTTTCCGGCTGGTTTTTATCGGCGACGGCGGTGGCGGGATTAACGGTTATCGGCTCCCAATCCTTTAACTTTTTTACTCCCGCGGGGGGCGTGCGTTTCCTTTCTATCGCGCGAACGGCCAGTCGTTACGGTGAGCGCTTAGCAACCCATGAGGCAACCTTTAAATTATTAACCGAACTACGGGTGTGGGCGTGGCGAAAACTCTTCCCGCTCAGCGCTAAAAATCTACAAGGATTGCGCCGCGCGGATATGCTCAATCGTCTCGTGGCGGATATAGATACGCTCGACCATCTGTATTTAAGACTACTGACGCCGATGGCTGCTTCCTTGCTGATGACGGCGTTGTTATATCTATTCCTCGCATGGTTTGATGCCAAGCTAGCCTTAAGTTTATGCCTGTTTTTAGTGGTGATTTGGCTGCTGCTACCACTGTTGTTTTATCGTCTCGGGCATGCGCCTAGCCGCAATATGCTGGAGACTAAACGCCAATATCGAGTGCAGTTACTCGATATATTACAAGGCCAAGCGGAGCTGAGTTTATTTGGTGCAAACGCCAGATACCGACACAAGCTCGACGAGGCCGAGCAGGCGTTATTTGCTAGCCAAGGGGCGATGGCGAATATCACCGCCTTGAGCCAAGCCATGCTGATCCTGGCGACGGGCTCGGCACTCATCATGATGCTATTTTTAGCCGCCAATGGCGTGGGCGATGCCGTGCCTCCCGGACCGATGTTCGCCTTGATGGTGTTTGCCACTATGGCCTGTGTGGAAATGATGATGCCGATTGCGGGCGCCTTCCAACATTTGTCCGGTTGTGTGCTGGCGGCAACGCGTATTAACGAAATCACCGAGCAGGAAAGCGATATTCGTTTTAGTACAGATACAGATCTTAAGGCGACCTCAGGTGGATTGCTGATCCGCGATATCCAATTTAGTTATAGCGAAAGCCAGCCCGTGCTTCAGGGCTTATCCCTCGAGATAAAGCCGGGCCAAAAGGTGGCGCTATTGGGCTCCACTGGCTGCGGTAAATCCAGTTTATTGTCCTTAATTACCCGAGAGTGGCAGGCGCAAAGCGGTCAGATTTACCTTGATGGTCATCAATTGAGTGACTATAGCGAGTGCGCATTAAGATCGGCGATGACAGTCGTGAGCCAGCGGATCTATCTGTATGCGGGCACGCTGCGGGAGAATCTTGCCATTGCCTTGCCTGTGCCAGAAGGGCAAAAGCGTACCGCCAATGACGAGCATTTTATCCAAGTATTACAACAGGTTGGTTTAGGCGAATTACTTAAAGGCGACAAGCCTCTCGATATGTGGATTGGTGAGGGCGGCCGGCAGTTATCGGGCGGTGAGCAGCGCCGAATTGGCGTGGCAAGGGCATTGCTGCGTGATGCGCCTTTGTTACTGTTAGATGAGCCAACCGAGGGCTTAGATAAGCGCACCGAGCGGGAAATTCTAAGTTTACTACTTGAATTTGCAAAGGATAAAACTCTGCTCATGATTAGCCATCGTTTAACGGCGATGGCCAAGATGGACCAAATTCACCTCCTCGCCGAGGGGCAAATTGTGGCATCGGGCGATCATCAGCAATTACTTCAAACTTGTCCCGCCTATCAGGCGCTCTATCGTCGATTGGGCTGAGTCGGACTTAAAAAGGAGTAAAGCTTTTGATAAACAACCTAATAACAGCAGACTTAGCGCCAGCGGAATTAGCACCACAAATTAACGCCCATTTTAACGGTAAGTTTGAGGTAGAGCTTAAGTATCGGCTTACAGACCGTGAAGCCTTTTGGGCACGCCTAAGCACCAAATCCCCCGAGGTGATGCTCGAGGATAATCTTGAGCATGACTGCTATTTTGATTCGCCCTCAGTGTCGTTAGCGGCGGAGCATAAAAGCCTGTGTATTCGCGAGATGCAGCCCTCTGGCATCATGCTGTGGATTGTGAAAGGTCCCGAGAAAGACCGTTGTGAAGCGGTCAATATCACGGATGCCAACAAGGCTAAAAGTATGCTACGGACTTTAGGCTATCAATGTGTGCTTGAGATTAAAAAACGCCGCAGCGTGTATTTTCTCGGGGAATTTCATTTAACGCTTGATTGGCTCGAAGGTTTAGGAGACTTTGCCGAGCTTGCAATCATGACTAATGATGAAGCTAAGTTGCCCATCTATGAGGCGCAGCTCCTCGCCTTAGCCGCAGAACTTGGGCTAGAGGAATCACAGCGAGAATTTTTATCTTACAAACAGTTACAGATGGCTATACAAGGATAAGCGAGGCATCCCAAGTCCATTTGGGGATGAATCGACAAAGGCGCGGCGGCTTATCTTCCTAAGCGCTGCGAAAAGGCTAAGTAACGTTTGACCTCTTCTTCGGGGAATCGCAATTCTTCACCGTCTTTCACGCTGCTGAGCAGGTTTTCCCGCGCATAGCGTTTGATAGTTGCCGGACTCTTATCTAGCAACTTGCACACTTCATCCACTGTTAACAGATTATCACTCATGGTTCACTCCCATTATTGATTGGTGATTAACCCAATGAGTATAGAACAAGAATTAGACTGCGCTTTACTGGCGCAGTCTCAGGCTAAATGACGACTACTTGGATTGACGCTGAGTTTCTCGCGCTTGGTATTCGGTTCCTAAATGTGCCTTCGCAGCGGTAATGGCCATAACTGCGCGAGATTTAAATTCGCGGCGATACAGGGTGACCACCACAAACAGGCTAGCCAAAATAAATAGGATAGGGTGCACGAACCAGCAGAGCACGGCCATCGAAAAGTAGTAAGCCCGCAGGCCATAGTTATAGGAATGGGCGGCTTGGTCTTGCACCGTTGCCATTTGCCGCGCGTAGGCTTTGAGGTTGTCATTGGCGCCTTCGCTATCCATCGGGCCTGCGCCTATCATCACGTTCACAAAGCCGTATTGGCGCATCGACCAGGTAAATTGGAAAAACGCCATCACGAAGATCACCACTAATAGCGCCAATTTCACTTGGACTAAGGAGTGGTTCGGTGGCGTAGCATAGGGAATAGTGGCGATCACGGCTTCGAGGCGTTCAACCTGGGCAAATAAGGTTAATACCCCCGCGAGCACGAACAACGTGGTCGAGGCAAAAAAGGCAATATTACGCTCAAGGTTCGCTAATAACGCCGCATCGCCTACCCGCACGCCTCGAGTCATCAGCTCGAGCATCCAGTAAATTCGGTGTTTATGCAGGCCACGGGCAATACAGTCGGTATCCTTCGCTTTGCGTCGGGCAAAGGCGGTATAGCCAGCCCAAGAAACGATAAACCACGTTAATGCAGAAATATCTAATAGCGAGAATGTCATAGTTGCCTTGAGAAAGTGACTTTGAGAAAGTAAAAAATCGGTTGATTGAATGGCGATTATGAAGGTTTTTATCTCTTAGGCGCAATCCCCTCATATCGCTTTAAAATCTCGCCTATTCACAATTTGAAGCCGCTCACATTGGCTTTGAAACCTCTTGCTTAGTGAGACTCAGTTTTGAGGAAATTCTTGTCAGGTAAGTGAGTGAGAAAATGTGTAGGGGTTGTGTCACGAATCTCGAATCATGGCCTTTCGGCCGAGGTGAATCAAAGTTGTGGGATTTCAACCAACACCCGATAATCGTGCTGGTTTGCTTAGTGTTTGAATTAGCAAGGTTATCGCGGGTAGTGAGTAATAGAGGCCTAACGGCCGAGGTGAATCAAAGTCGTGGGGCTTCACCCCACACCCGACCAAGGAGGACTGCTCGTCCTATCCTCCTTGGATTCTCCAAGACGCCCCTAACGGAGTTGAAAGCCCCTTGTGCTCATAGTCAAATTTGCTATCGCTTCCGAAGGATGCGTCCCTGCACCTGCGAAAGCTAGCTCGCCATCCATGGCGAGACTCACGCAATTTTTCTATTCGCCCTGCGGCAACTCCGAGGGGGAAGGTTAACTCCTGTCGCTTTCGTGCTGTCTGCTTGTTAAGCAAAACAAACAGAGAGATGCCTACTATTACTTTTGGAAAATTTAACAATGAGTGGCTCGTTAAAATGTGCTTAGTTTTTGAATCTTACTTGTATATATTTCTGACGGTCTTTATCGTCTAATATGCGATCACTTGAAGGATTGAACCTTATGAAGAATTCATTCTTATTATGTAAAACGGGAAATGTGGAGGGCTTTACATATACAATTAGAACAAACAAATTTCTATCAATTTCTTCTAGAGACCATTCAACAAAATGAGAAATCATTGCCCCTAATGTATTTTTAACAGTATCTTTGAACATAAGGATAAATTTGTCTTGGTCATATTCTGTATATGATAAATCCTTTTCTAATCCAAGTATTTTCCCATTGTCATCAACACCTACAAGCAAAGTGCCACCTCTGGAATTCAAAAAGGCAGCAATTGTCTTAGTGCATTGATATTTTAGTTCTTTATTCTTCATATCATTTTTCACATCATAATTGAATGATGACTTGAATTCGAGTTTTTTGCCTTCTTTTTCTTTAACAAGGTGAAGTATTTTTATGGCATTTGTACTGTGCTTATCAATGTTAATACTAAGTATTTTATGAAGACGGCCCGCATCAGAATGATTTCCTAAAGCGGATATTGATGCTGCATTTTCTATAACATTTTTTATATCTTGAGAACCTAATGGATACTTGGAGCATATGTTGCTTACTTTTCTAAAGCCTTTAACGCAAAGTTTATAGTAATTTGGTACGCATTCTTCATAATGGCCGCCGCTGTCAATGTGCATTATCAGTGCATCAATATTGGCTTGGCTTTCATCAAGTAAAACATTAAGGCAAAGCCTAGAAGCATCATTGATCCAAATTTGTAGAGGCTCGGGGAAAAGTTTATCAAAAGGAAGAACAATCGAGTCTTTGATTGCCAGATAAGCCTTATAAACATTTGGATATTGATGAACATTTTCAGATATTTCAGCCAACATAAATCGTCTATCGCGAATCGAACGAAGTAGTTTCCATTCACAGTAAAAATAATGCAACTGGGGATTGGATAAGATTCGCTCAAAATCTGTTAAGAATTCTTTTGCACTCACTGTTTCAAATGATGCCATCTTTAATACCTTTATTCGCAATTAACATTGAATATCTTTAATAATTAATTGAATATTAGCATGCAACAATGCGCGTCACTATAAAATCAGGATCAACTTGCTCAATAGATAGGCCATACATAACTCTTTCAATGTAATACGTTAACCCAGCTGTCATGGAAGTTCACCTATCCCCTGCTACGTTACTGTTAGTCGTTGAAAAAATAGTGTGATTTCGGCAAATGTTTAATAAACCATTCATTGTAAAATTTTATAAAAATATAAATTTAAAAATAAAATTTCAAATTTATTAGATGGTTATAAGTGAGTTAAGCATTGTCATGTAAGTGACCGTTGGCGGCATAAAATTTATTGAGACACCCATTGTTAAATTTTGCAACGAAAAGACAAAATTGAAGATGAGGTCAGGACTGGCATTACTTGATTATCATGGTTGCACCAAATCAAGCATTGTTGCGCCAGTGACCTTCTAAAACATGGATGTTTTAGTAGAGCCTACAGGGACGTATTCACGGCGTGTCACTGGTGTAACAGTGCAAAGGCCTGCGGCAGGCAATGAGGGAATACGATAGCTAGAACCCATGATGCCGCCTATTAGCACCTCAAACCATTACCGAAACTACTGCCCAGTATTGAGACAGAGAAAGTCCCAAAGGATGAAAAATTAAGCGACGACTGAAAGTTTAACGGCAGAAAAGTTCAGGGCGCCACTGATTCCTGTGCTCATTTCTCTCATTGAATTTAGGTATAAGCATTCATTACCCAATAAAAAAGCCAGACAGAGTCTGGCTTTCGTTTATCAATAAGTCGTTAGGACTTAGGCGTCGCTATCACCCAGTGACAACAGGGTCGCGTTACCACCGATAGCGGTGATGTTATTAGTGCGAGTTTTTTCAGTCACAAAGCGAGTTAAGTAGTGTGGACCACCGGCTTTTGGACCTGTACCTGACAGACCTTGACCGCCGAAAGGCTGTACGCCAACGACTGCGCCGATTTGGTTACGGTTGATGTAGACGTTACCTACGTTCACTTTATCAGCCACTTCGAGGGCATGGCCTTCGTTACGGCTGTGGATACCTAAGGTTAATCCAAAACCTGTGCTGTTGATTTCATCGATCACTTTGCCAAGATCCGCTGCTTTATAACGGATCACATGCAGGATTGGACCAAAGTGTTCTTTTTCAAGCACTTTGATTGAGTCGATTTCAACGGCAGTTGGCGCTACAAAGTGACCATTCTCAGTGCCTGCTGGCAGTGGCATTTGCTTGATAAGCTTACCGACTTGCTTGATGTGGTCGATATGGGCGTCAAGGTTAGCCTTCGCGGTCGCATCGATAACTGGGCCTACGTCGGTTTTCACTGAACTTGGGTTGCCAATCACTAACTCATCCATCGCACCTTGCAGAACATCGATAACGCGGTCTGCAATATCTTCTTGTAGGAAGAGTACGCGCAGCGCCGAGCAGCGTTGACCCGCACTGGTGAAGGATGAAGACACTACATCGTTAACCACTTGTTCTGGCTGAGAAGTAGAATCGACCACCATAGCGTTTTGACCACCGGTTTCGGCGATTAACGGAATGATGGCGCCTTCACGGTTTGCCAGTGTGCGGTTAATGAGTTTGGCTGTGCCCGTTGAACCGGTAAAGCATACGCCGCCGATGCGCTCATCAGCCGTCAGCGCGTTACCTACGGTAGCGCCTGTGCCCGGTAGATATTGCAGCACGTCCGTTGGAATACCCGCTTGGTGTGCTAACTGCACTGCACGGTAACCAATGATAGACGTCTGTTCAGCGGGTTTTGCGACCACAGTGTTACCCGCAGCGAGGGCCGCCGATACTTGGCCTAAGAAGATCGCTAATGGGAAGTTCCATGGGCTGATACAGACGAACACACCGCGACCTTGGAGGAAGAGTTCGTTGAGCTCTCCTGTTGGGCCTGGGAGCAGTTCAGGTTTTGACATCAGCTTTTTAGCTTGCACCGCGTAGTAGCGGCAGAAGTCTACTGCTTCACGCACTTCGTCGATACCGTCTTGAATGCTCTTACCTGCTTCACGGGTACAGAGGGCAATCAGTTCTTCGCGGTTTTCTTCTAACAGATCCGCAAGCTTTTGCAGTGCCGAGGCGCGCACTTCCACTGGCGTACGAGTCCAAGAGCCGAAAGCCGCATGGGCCGAGGCGACGGCTTGTTCGATAGCCGCTTTGTCGGCAAAGACCACTTGACCCACAGTTTGAGTGGTATCGAATGGGCTCACTACGGTTTTGTGCTCACCAGTTAGGGTGTTGCCATTAACCAGAGGGCCAGCTTGCCATTGTGTTGATTTAAATTTGTCTAAGGCCGCGAAGAATGGTTCTGCTTCTGAAATGATGTTCATATTGAGTCCCTTGGAATTTTTGCGATCGCTACCGAAAATATCGGTAGGTAAAACGATTTTGTTGTTAGCCAGGGTTTTGTAGCCTGTCAGGGTTTTCAGTGGGTGAACCACTAAAGACTCAATAGGCGTTTTCGGGTCGACCAGCTTGTGCACGAACGAGGTGTTGGCACCGTTTTCCAGTAGGCGACGCACTAAGTAGGGCAGCAGATCCTTATGGGCACCGATTGGAGCGTAGATACGTACCGCTTTCGCGCCCGCTTCCGACAGAATAGTGTCGTACAGCTCTTGCCCCATGCCGTGTAGGCGTTGGAATTCGTGGTTACGATCGCCCGCCATATCGGAAATTGCCGCTACCGTTTGTGCGTTGTGGCTAGCAAATTGGGGATAAATCGCGCCGCGGGTGGCGTCGGATAACAGGTAACGCGCACAGGCTAAGTAAGATACGTCGGTACCGGCTTTGCGGGTGTAGAGTGGGTAAGCAGCTTCGCCAGCTTGTTGTGCCCATTTCAGCTCGCTATCCCAGTAAGCGCCTTTCACTAAGCGAACGGGGATTTCGTCGCCTTGCTCTTTCGCTAGGCGGGTTAACCATACCAGTACTGGCAGGGCACGCTTAGAGTAAGCTTGCACCACGATACCGAGTAATCCCCAGCCTTTAGTGGCGTCAGAATTAAACAGTTTTTGGAACAGTTTTAATGACAGTTCGAGGCGGTCAACTTCTTCGGCGTCGATAGAAATACCGATATTTAACCCGCGCGCGAGTTTAATCAGGCGAATAACAGTGTCGTACAGCTCGGTCAACACACGGTCTTCGTTAGCGACTTCGTAACGTGGGTGCAATGCCGACAGCTTGATAGAAATCGTTGGGCGTGGTGATTCACTTTCGTTATAGCTTTGCGCGCCTAACTCGGTAATCGCATTGGCATAATCGGTAAAGTATTTTTCGGCATCTTTACGCGTCAGCGCGGCTTCACCCAGCATATCGTAAGAATGGGTGTAACCTAATTTACGCTTGTCTTCGCTGTTCTTGAGCGCTTCTTTCATAGTGCGGCCGAGAACGAACTGCTTACCCATAATCTTCATCGCCGCCATCATGGCTTGACGGATCACGGGTTCACCTAAACGATTGACTAAACGGCCTAATAGGCTACTTGGGCTACCATCGATTTTTTTATCTAAGCTAACAATTTTACCCGTGAGCATTAGGCCCCAAGTGGAGGCATTAACGAGCACCGAATCGCTCTTGCTTAAGTGTTCATCCCATTTTGCACCTGAAAGTTTATCTTCAATCAAGGCGTCGGCGGTGGCCGCATCGGGAATACGCAGCAGGGCTTCGGCTAAACACATCAGGATGATGCCTTCCTGAGTCTCTAAGCTGTATTGCTGCAGGAAGGCATCGATGCCAACCATTAAGCCTTTTTTCTCAAATTGACGAACTTTGTTTACCAGTTCGTGGGCACGACGAGTGACGCGCTCGATGGCTTCATCACTGGAGGGTACTAGTTTGATTAGCTCTGACAAGTATTGTTCTTCATCGACAATGTAGTTGTCGGTGACGGCTTTGAACAGTTCGTCGAGATTGGCAGAATCGTAGCGGCCTGCCAGCACTTCACTCGCTTTGAACATAGTAATCGCTTCCATCTTGGCCAGTTGTTTTCGGCTCTATTGTTGAAACAAAAATGGGGGGCGCGAAACGCATTTGATATTTTGTATACAATATGAAGCTTTGCGCGCGCAGATTATACAACCAAAATGTGACGGACAACACTATAGCGTGAAAGAATGTGAGGATTGTTTGATTGGCTTGTTAAGCGTTAGTTGTAACGCTTGATTGACAAAAAGCCAGTGTTTGAAAACACTGGCTTTAGCTTTGACTTTCAGATTATTTGCGTAAAAATTTACATCCAACGCTTCTTGTTGCGGCGTTGTGGTCTTGGCAGATATACCAAAATTACCCCAACCACTAAACCTGCGGCGGCAATCAGTCCGCCCTCACGCCATAGCGCAAATTGTGCCTCTTGGGCGCTATGATCAACTGCTACTTTGAGGTTATCACGCTCTTGAGTGGTTTTGTTCAGCATAGCTTCGGCTTCGCTTAGCTTGGCTTTGAGTTCATCCACTTCATCGGAATGGTTATTCGTCGAACTTAAGACTTCTGCAAGCTTGGCTTTGGTTTCGTTTAACTCATTAGTGAGTGTTGAAACTTGCTCACGAAAACTAGGCGTTGAACTGATTAAGTTGGTTGGCACCCAACCTTCACGACCTTTATGGTCGATTATTTTTGAATAATCACCCTGAGTTTCGCCAAGTAACGTAACGGGTTGTCCCGCTTCAATCGAACCCAAAATACGATAATCAGTACCAGGGCCGTTGAGAATATAAAGAAACACGTTATCCGAGATATAGCGGGGTTGGCCTTCGGCCAGCAGGTTAGGGGAGAGTAACATCATTCCCACCAGAGTCAGCATTCTTAACACTTTTGTATTCTCATCAACGAAATAGTGACCACATGCTAGGGATTTGAGGCCTGCAATGCAAGAGGGAAGTCATAGACTTCCCTCAACTTTGCCGCATCCATGCTAGCAATTCCTCTGTGTTTAGTACATTTCTACGGCGAGCTTGCCATAGTCGTCATGTGCTTCTTAGTTAAAGATGCCTTTAATCATATAGAAGAAGATGATCGATAGACCTGCACCCGCAGGTAAAGTAACCACCCAAGACACAACAATGTTACGCACCACACCAATATTGATTGCCGCAATACCACGGGCCATACCCACACCTAATACCGCACCGACTAACGTTTGTGTGGTAGAGATAGGTAAACCAGTACCAGAAGCAATCACTACAGTAGAGGCTGCGGCTAATTCGGCAGCAAAACCGCGACTTGGGGTTAAGTGAGTAATATTTTTACCAATGGTTTGCATTACGCGCTGACCGAAAATCGCCAGACCCATAACGATACCGACAGCACCTAAAGGTAGGATCCACCATACTAACGGTGATTTAGATGCAATTTGGCCACCACTATTAACTACAGATACCACCGCAGCTAAAGGACCAATCGCATTTGCAACATCGTTTGAACCGTGGGCGAATGCCATACAACAAGCGGTTAAAACCATCAGGATCGCAAACACTTTTTCGACGTTAGCGTACATGGTTTTGTGGCTTGCTTTCTCATCCATTTTTAGACGAGAAATAAACACTTTACCTATGATACCAACGACCAATGCTATTACGCCCGCCAGGATATAAGCTTCGGCACCTTTTAAATGAATGCCAACGTGTGACAACCCTTTGAGGATCGTGACTAATGACATCATAAAGCCTGCGAACGCCATGTAGAAAGGTACATAACGTTTAGCATTAGCAAGTGGGTTATCGGTGTTGAAAATCAGTTTTTGAGTGCTTTGGAACAGAATGAACGCCATAAAGCCAGAGATTGCTGGTGTAATGACCCAAGAACCAACAATACCGCCTACTTTTTCCCAAGCGACAGACTCAGTGCCAACGCCTACAGCCGCGAAGCCGATAATCGCGCCTACAATTGAGTGAGTCGTTGATACTGGCCAGCCTAATGCCGATGCCACGACTAACCAAATCCCCGCAGCTAACAATGAGCCAATCATGCCATATACCAGCAATTCAGGGGTTTGGGTAAAATAACTTGAATCAATAATACCGTTACGGATTGTACTGGTCACTTCGCCGCCGGCCAAAAAAGCACCTGCAAATTCGAAGATCATAGCGATAATAATCGCTTGTTTAATCGTAATAGCGTTAGAACCAACAGAGGTTCCCATCGCATTGGCCACATCGTTTGCACCAATGCCCCACGCCATTAGAAAACCAAACGCAGCCGCAATGGCAATAAGCCACGGCCCATTAGTGGCTAATACGTTAGCCACCTCCATACCTGCATCAACCATATTGATACCTTGATAACCTTATTTATTAAACGCGAGCAAGCATAAGCTCAAGACGCGAACCGACGCGTTCGGCCAGATCTGCAAGACCGCCGACCCATTCAATCGTTTTATAGAGGAACATCACATCGACAGGATTCAATTCTGATTCCAATGCGAATAATTGACGACGAAGTTGAATTTGTAAATCGTCAGTATCTTCTTCGATGATATCGAGTTCGTTGATCATTTTGGCCACTAAGTCGACTTCACGACCACGGAAACCTGCTTCGAGCAAATCTTCGAGTTCGTTAATGACTTCTTTTGCAAGACCAACAGCGTCGATACAACGTTGTAAGTATGCGATAAAGGGGACTTGCATGACCTGAGGGATAAGCAATTGACGGCCGATTACACGACCAGAGATATCTTTTGCTTTGTTAGCGATTTTGTCTTGTTGTGTCAGTAGTTCCAATAGATCTGTACGCTCAACAGGCATAAACAAACCGCTTGGCAGAGTGAGGCGAATTTCACGTTTGAGTGAGTCCCCTTGCTTTTCCGCTAAACTAATTTGTTTACGTAGTTGAACTGCAGCATCCCAGTTACCTGTGATGGTGGCTTCGAAAAAGGGGACCAGTAACGATGCGCAATCGTAGACTTTGTCCATGTGCTCTTGAAGAGGCTTAATTGGCGATTTTGCAAACACGCCCAAAATAGAGTTTACTGGCATTGCCGTTTACCTATTTAGATTGTTCCATGATTGGAAAAAGCGGGCGCATGTTACCCTATGCGTCCGCGTATTGAAACTGTGTTTTTTGAGAAAAAATCACAGCTTTATTCTAACGGGTTATATACCAACTTCAAAACCAAATCCTACGGGATTTTTATGACACATTTGTGACATTATGAACTAAAAATGACGCGTGAATGAATATTTGATGACAAAATGAGCGGTGCAGTAATGAATGCTGAGATTGAATTAAAACTGTTTTTCCTACCTAAATTTCTAGAAACCCTGATAAATAAGCTAGATAGCTTAGAAAATGCTGCTCCGCAAGGCACACGTCGTTTAACCAACGGTTACTTTGACACCCCCACATTGCAATTGCGTCAATGGGATATGGGATTGCGGGTTCGTGGCTATGATGGACACAAAGAACAAACCATCAAAACAGCAGGGCAAGTGATTGGAGGGATCCATTCACGCCCCGAATATAATGTCACTATTCAAGCTGATAGCCCTGATTTAAGCCTGTTTCCGGCAAACATTTGGCCCTTAAATGCTAATCTAACCGCTGTACAAACTGAGCTTGGTTGCGTGTTCCATACTGATTTTTATCGCCGAGCTTGGCATGTAACTGTGGGAAATAGCCTAGTGGAGGTCGCCTTAGATACTGGCGAAATTACCGCCAATGGCAAGCACGAGGCGCTCTGTGAACTGGAATTTGAGCTGTTAAGTGGAGATGCTAATGCACTATTAGTATTGGCAACGGAAGTGGCTGATACTGTTCCAGTGCGTTTAGGCAAAGCCAGTAAGGCGCAGCGGGGCTATCGACTCGCGGGGCAATCTAAGCCGTTAGCCTTAAGTGCGCTGGAGTTTTTGCCTCTGCCTGTGCCTGAAGATTTGAATCTACATCAACCCCATCAACAGGATTTAACGGCGACCTGCCAAGTGTTACTTGAAACGGCACTTGAACGTTGGCAGTTGCTTGAGGCGATGATAGCTGATGAACAAGATAACGAAGCTCAGATAGCCCTTTGGTGGCGGATGCGTGCTTGTATTCGTTTATTGCGGATGACTCTGAGCCAGTTTGGTCTCGCTAATGCTACTTTGATGCAGCAATTTAATCTTATTGAATCACAACTAACGTTTATTGAAGAGGCACAGGCCTTAGCAGCCTTGCTCGGTAGTCAAAAAGGCTTATTAACTCGGCACGACGCCCGTCAAGCTTTGATGCAACAACTACAGCTGCAATTTGAAGCCATGGATATCTCCGGGCGGTTAAATTTACTCTGGCAAAGAGTTGAATACGGTCAATTGCAGTTAGCGATTGTCGAGATCCTATTGGCACTCAGCGCGGGGAATATCGAACTGCCCGCAGAGCTTGGATTATCCCACCATGCTGATCATGCTCAGGAAGCCTCATGGCAGGCGATTTTAGCTGCCATGCCTAGCGATAAAACAATGACCGCCGAGGATTATTTGCAGTGTGCCGCGTTGCTGGATGAGAGTATTCAAATAGGGCAAGCGTATGGGCTTTTATATGAGGCAAAATCCCGTGATGCCTTTAGGGCGCCATGGCAGGATTTAGTGTTAGGGATTAGAACCTTAGCCTGTTATCGACAATTAACACTTGCGGCCAAATCGCTTGGTGTCGATTTAACCGATTGGCTTGAGGACAAGCAGCAAAGCTTACTTTTTGCGATGGAGGCATCGAGACAAAACGCGATTGAGCAAACGACCTATTGGTAAACGGCCTGTTGGAATCGCCATATTGAACGAAGCTTAGGAAGGCAGTGCCTTCCTAATTTTTTTTGGCTTCTAATGCTTGTTTTAACTCAGCAATTTTGGCCAGCATCTGTGCCTGATTTTGCTCCATTTGCCGCTGGGTTTCTTCCATTCTAGCAAGCGCTAGTTCAAGTTCTGACTTGATTTCTGCCTTATGGGCATCTTGGCGCTCCTGTCGTTCGCTTTCATCTGGTGCAACAAACACAGAAGCCATATACCCTGAAATTACCCCGAAAAAACTCACACCACTAACGATCACTATGCCACCCACAATATGCCCCGCGGTGCTGACGGGATAAAAGTCGCCGTAACCTACGGTCGAAATGGTCACTAATGCCCACCAAATAGCCTGCTCGGCGGTTTGGATATTGGCGCCTTCAGTGCCGCTTTCGACAATCAAAATGATAATTGAAGCGAAGGTTAAAATGGTCACCATCGCTACCAGCAAACTGGCAAGGGTGGCTTGTTTACGTTGTTTTATCAGTGGGATAAGGAAGGAGCGGCTCATACGGATTAAACGGATCACCCGTAGGATTTGGAAGACCCGTGCAATGCGTAGCGCCTCAATAGCAGGAATACTGGCGATGAAATCGATCCAATGATGGCGTAGGTAAAAGAGTTTATTCCGCGAGCGTAATAGGCCAGCAAAAAAGTTGACCATAAAAATCATGCAAATCGTGGTATCGATGAAAAAGAGTAATCGATAGGTTTCTGTATCGAGACGGCCAAAGGTCATCACTAGCACTATGATCACCGATAGCAGCGATAGCAGCATCATTGCAACTTCGATGGGTGAGGGATTACCAACGGCGCGGAGTGACCAAGAGGTTTTATCTGTCATGCCTAACATGATCCCTGTGTTTTAAGGCGAATGTTTAAGGTAAAAGAGTTTACGCTATGAGTAAATTAACTTTGTGATAAATCGCCCGAGTTAGTCCAGTCAGGCCATTTGACGCCGATTTTTGTGTAGGATTAACGCTGAAATTATTAGTCCTTTGCGACAAAGCGTACGAGATCTTCGAGTACTCTACGTTTAATTTCAAGCTGGGCATCAGCACTTAGGCCGTATTTTTCAGCAAGTTGCACATAATCGTCGGCGTTAAGTGACACGGTTAAACGGGGGCGAGTCGGACGTTTTGAAACACTTAAGCCCAAAATCGTTCTGATCTGATCGGAAGGGCTAACGCCCGCATCGAGCGCCGCTTTACGAATAGAATATTGAAACTTTTCATCGAGGTCGAAAGCCACTTGAGTCGCCTTTGCAGCATCTTGGTTCTTCTGCCATTGCTCTGGAAGAGGGTGTTTCATTTTACTCATTGGGTTTTACCTGTTGCTATCAACCGTATATTGCGAGCCAATTCAATGGGGATTGTAATGGCTTAAGCGATAAAGTGCGAGTCACGCACTTTATCTTTTGCCAAATTTTACTGACCTGGCCAGTAGTCGCGAATGTCCGACAAGGGGCGGTATAAGGTCAGTACCACATCGGTATCGCCACCCTCATACACTTCAACTTCTACTGCGCGGCTTTCGTCATCATCGAGCAGCAAATAATATTCGAAGGGTTCACCGCTGGCGCCATTGGCATCCTGCGGCGGTTTAAGTCCTCGATAATCTTCACGGTGGAAGTAGCCAAAGAGTGCAAAACTCACTTGGTGGTATTGCTTGCCCAACCATTGTTCGAGTTGTTCAGCTATATCTGGCGATAACTCTTGGGTGGTGAGCTCGGCGTGTCCAGGCTCATCGAACAGGGTGCTAAATTGCTCTAGGTCGAATAACTGTTCAACTTGAGCACGGGTAATTTTAAGGGAAAAAGCAAGGTAAGTTTCATCGTCTTCTTCGATGCTTAAAAACAAGGTGTCACTACCATGCCCTTTGAGTACCCATTCGGTTTGTTGTTTACGTTCAAATTCGTAGGTATTAACGGCTTCGACTTTGAGTTGTTGGCCGCGCAATTGTGGTGGCAGTGCAAAACTATTGTCGATGGAGATCATGTCACCGATCTTGAGCGCGGAGGGATGATTGAGTTCACGCGCTGGTGGCGCCTTTTTACCAAAAATACTGTTAAAAAATCCCATATTCGCTCCTAAGCTGTGCGCCAATGTTCTGAACTAACCCCATGAGTTAGCGTAGACTTGGGTGAATGTTGGTTTACCTAAAACAAAAAAGCCGAGCACAATAGGGGGTGATGGTCCCATCAGTGCTCGGCGTTTGGTCAATCTTAATTAGCTTTTACGTGCTTTAATACGTTCGAGCACAGCGTTAGCATTGGATTTTTGCTCACCGATGCCCGCTTCAGCTAACTTAGCCTGCAATGATTTATCACTGCCTTCTTCGGCTAAGGCTTCAGCGGCTTTTAATCTGTCATCAAACTGCTGCTGACGCGCTTTGATACGTTCTAAAGAGTCTTTTGCATTCAGTAGCTTAGAGTTGCTTGATGCAAAAGAGTCGGTAATGGTCGCCGTGGCTTTTTGCACGCTTTCGGTGGTTTTTACCATGCTTAACTGACGTTGATAATCAGACAGTTGACGCTCGGTTTTCTTCACCAAATCTTTTAAGCGTACCGCATGGGCGCTGAAGCTATCATTGGCGGTCTGCTGCTCAGATAGTTCTTGCTCCAATTGGGCAATTTTTTCCGCCACTTCAATCGCTAAGGCTTCATTGCCTTTGTCTAACGCTTGGGCGACATAGCCTTCGTGCTCAGCAATTGAACGCTTTAAGCGGTCAACTTCGCGGCTGGCTTGCATTTCTTTGGCCATGACATCGGTCAGTTCGCGCTTGGCGTTGGTTAAATGTTTCTCGGCATCGCGGATTTCCTGTTCGAAAATACGAGTCGAGTTTGCGTCTACGATGCTTTGGCCTACTTCGGTGGCACCACCGCGAAACGCTGTTAAAATTTTATTCAGAATGCCCATAGTAGTGGCTCCTTATTTCAGATAGTCGACCATTTCATCGATAACTTCTAAGCAGTTATCGGATAAGACTGCTAACTCTTGCTCGATTTCGAGCATGCTAGATTGCAGGGACAGCGCGCCGTAAACCACGTATTTGTCATCAATTTTGGCAAAGGCTGACAATGGCATTGGAATGTTTAATTCGAGCATGGTTTCAAACATTTCGCTGCGACGTTCTTGGTTTACTTCGTTCTCGCCCCATAGGTAGCTGATGCAGAGAATTTGGTTGTCCGTAACCGATACGAATACCGGGATTTCTTCACGGCCGACCACATTCACTTGCAACACTTCGACTTCACCATCAATTGGATAGCAATCGAATTGGAAGCCGGTTTGGCTGTTATTGCCAAGGCTGTTGAGGTGATTTGCAAGAGTATGGATATTCATATTTGTCCTTATTGACATATTATGTCTGTGTTCAAAGATAGCACTAAGACATAATATGTCAAGCACTATCTTTATCCGTTAAAAAAGATCCAGTCCTTGGGTTTCGGACCAAGCCTGTTGATGATAATGGTACAACTGTAATGACCCCAGTTCATTGGGCTTAATATTGGTCGCATCCTGATAAAAATTGGCTGGGAATTCAAAGGCGCCTTTAACTAAACCTAAGGTTAACCAGTCATCTGCAATTGGCAACTCTGTCAGCTGTGCCAAACGATGTTGAGCATCTTTGCCATTTAAGGTGGCGATACTCCAACCCCATTCACCAAAACTAGGGACATTGTGGTGATATTGTTTTACATCAAACCCCGCTAAGGCCAAGGTTTTTGCTACTGAGATAAAGGCCTTTTGTGCGTGATAGGGCGAGGTTGACTGTACAGTCAGAGCACCATCACTGCTCATTAGTTCCTTGAGTTTTCGATAGAAATAATCCGAGTAAAGCTTATTCAGATCTGGATGGCTGGGATCGGGTAAATCCACAATAATCGCATCATATTTATCCCCTTTCGCAATCAGTTTATCTACTCCATTAAAAGCATCATCGTGGATGACCGTTACTCGAGGATCGTTAAACGCATTGCCATTGAGTGATAGCAGGGCTTGGCTTAAACGCGCAGGCATATCAGAATCGGGGGATTTAAACAGTTGCACCAATGCCGCATCAAGGTCGAGTAAGGTCACTTGCTCAGGTTCCCAGCGCAATACTTGTTTTAGGCCCAGCCCATCACCGCCGCCAATGATTAATACCTTGTTATGACGAGCGCTAGCAGCAAGGGTTGGATGAACTAAAAACGCATGGTAAATGTGTTCATCGCTACTCGAAAACTGTAAACGACCATTGATATACAAGGCGTAAATGGGCGAAAGACCATTGCCGCGTAGGCGCTCTGTAAAGGTCAACTGTTGAAAACGCGTTGCCTTGGCATAGACCACCTTATCTTTGTAAAGCAGATTGTTGAACTGTTGCTCCCAGCTTGGCCCTCGAATGGCGAGCAGCAACAATACGCCAGTGACGACTAAGTGGCCCACTAACAGTAATTTCGGTCTTTGGATCTTTGGCCAAAAGCGCCAGATAAATACAAACCCAGCTAACAAGTTAAAGCTGGCGGTGAGTGCTGCGGCCAGTTGTATGTCAATAGCCAGCATAAAGCCGACCCAAATGGCTGCGCCAATGCCCGCGCCAATATAGTCGGCGCCATAAATAGTACCAGCATTATGCAGTAAGTGTTCATCTGACAGAGATTGCCTCACCCTCGCGATCAGCGGGATTTCCATCCCAATCATCAAGCCGAGCAATACGCCCCAAACATAGGGTAGATATTCGCTAAGCTTTTGTAGCGTGCCAATCATCCCACCTTCGGGCAGTTGATCCGGCGGCAAGCCCAAGGTGCTGGCGATGATCATCGGTAGTTGTTGGCCAAAACCTATCACGGCAGCGGTAATTAGAATTGCCAGCGAACCACAGAGCGCGACGGTGAGTTCGAGCACCACAAAGCCAGTGAATGCATCCTTAATTTTACGCGCGGCAAAGGCTCCAAGGCCCATGGAGACGATCATCAGACCGATCATGGTATAGATGGCGGCCTCAAGTGCGCCTAAAATCCGCCCTGCGTAGTGGGATAGCAGATATTCGTAGATAAGACCGCACCCAGCGAGCACGGCCATTATGCCCAGTAATAGGACATCGTCGAACCAGCCTAGGCGGCTAGGTTTAGCCGCCGAAGTGGTTAATTGTGACTCGTGCATTGGATTACGCCATTAGGGCCGTGAGGATAAGTGCGATTGCAATACTGATGGCCATTTCCACGGCTGCGATACCAATATTATGTTGTCTTTCGACTTCATCCGCTAAATTGATACGTGCTAAAACCAGCTTTTTAATCACAAACAACAACAGTGTCAGTACGACTAACATAATGATTGAAAACACCAACCAACCAATGATGTTAGTGACATAGGCCGTTGGATTAAAAAGGATAAAATGACTTGCGGCATTAAAGCTGAGCGCCATAGCGATCATAAATCCGGCGTGGCGAATAGCAACAGCGGTATGGCCTTGAGCGAGTGCCTGTTGCATTGATGAGTCTTGGTTACGACTTGCGAAACGTTTTTCACGTAAGCGGGTGAGTAGCACCAGCATGAGTTGTGAAATCGCAAAGGCGCTAAAGATGGCAATAAAAGTGTCGATTGTTAGATCTTCAGCCCATAACAGCACTGCGCGAATAATGATTGCGGTGGCGATAGCAACACTGGCATCCACAATGGCGACAGACACGTTACCTTTAACAATTTGCTGATTTTTATCGAGTTCATTTAACGCGATTTTATCGTGTAGAAAGCGCCCAAATTTAATCAGTATTAAACCAAATAAACCATAGGCACTCATGCCTATCGCTTCAGTTAAATAGGAGGGCGCTGCAGCACCTGTGATGGCGCCTGTGAGCACTATGCCTAACGCAGCAACTGCGCCAGCAGTGCTGATCCCAAAGGCAAAGTTATCGCGTTCAGCCAGTTCTTTACTGCTGTTGACGCTAACGCTCCATCCTTGTAAATAACGCATTAATGTCAATAGGATAACCGCAATCGTGAGGTCGATTGCGAGTATAGTGATTAGCTCTGGTGTGATACCGAAATCCTGAAATAGTGTCATGGGAGATCCTTTACGTTACTTGCCTCGGCGCACACTGCGGGTCGTGCGGTTGCTGGAATTACGGAAACTGCTGTCTTTAGAATAATTTGAGCGGAATTTACTGCCAGATTGTGCGCTCGACTTATTTGCTGAACTTGAACTCGCCGTATTTGCTTTGGGGGCGCTAGTGCTCTCGCGGGAGAGGGATGTCGCCCCCGTGCGCGATTTTGCATAGGGACTATCGAAGCGTTTTCCTTGCGAATCGAAACGTTTTTTCGTTTCTGCAAAGATTCTAGCTTGAGCTTCTACCTGTTTTGGCGAGGTGTAGCGATATCTGCCAACGTCGTTGTAATAACTATATCCACGGTTACCTGACCAGCGGTCGTAATAGATTGGACGCTGAAAAATATTCGAAAACATCGAATACATGCCGTACCAAGCCCAGAAAGACATGCCACTAGAGTCAGTCTGCCAACTTCCATAGGCTGGGTTACCCACCAGTTGGCTACCAGGACCAAAATTTTCGGCGTTATTGGCTAGGGCCGCCGCTTCACGGCTGATGGCATTGACGCGGGCTAGTTTGCCGTCTGACATGTCCGCTATCACGTTCACCGGATCGGATAGCATGTCGTTATACAGGCTAGGATCGGCTGCTTGATAGAGATTCTCAACCTCGGCTAATTGTTGGTCGAGATCGGTAAAGTTGGCCGAATTTTTGGCATCAGCTAAGCGGCGTTTTAGCGAGGCATACATGGGCCCTTCGGCGGTTGCATCCTTGGCTAATTCATCCACTAATGGCGCCAAATCGGGCTTTTGCTGTTTTAGCAAGCTGCTATATTGCTTGAGCAGATTAGCATTACGCACCTGACTGTCATCAAGCATGGTATTGAGGGTTGTGAGACGCTGCTCTGTGAGTTGTTGATACTTCTCTATTTTCTCCGGCCGATCATCGCCACAACCCGTTAGCGATAAGGTCGCGGCCAAAATGAGCATCGACGTGAGAACACGCATTAGCATTCCTGCCATGTTTTCTCCAAAAGTGCTGAAATAAAACTCAAATATGGGCGGACAATAATAATCAACTTGCCCAATATGTTTGCCTCACAGGTTATAGTACCCTAAACAGCCAAGAAAGAGGGGTTGCTCTCTTGAGGGAACTTAAGTTTTGCCATTTATAGAAACACGCGTTAAGGCATAGCAACTTTGTTAAACCTGATGCGATTTCATTCTATATCATTTGTGACATAATATGTCGATGTTTAAATTTGTTAGGGATTATTATGGCCGTACAAAAAGACAGTAATAAGTCATTGTCTCCCCTCATCACTCAAGCCGCAGAGCGCCATTGGGCACGTCTCGCTGAAGTATGGTCAGAAGGACTGGCAAATTTAACGCCTGCGCAGCAGCAGGAACTAAAAAACGTTTTAGGATTAAGCGATTATATCGCGGTGCAATTAACTCGTTCTCCTGAATGGATCAACACCCTGTTTGCCGATGATTTGCAGCAAGTCGAACGAAAATTGTTTGATGCCCAGTTACGCGAGCTATTAACCAGCGCCACTACCGAAGACATGGCAAAACGCCTATTGCG
The DNA here is from genome assembly GCF_023475945.1 of Shewanella sp. 8A. Taxonomy (NCBI): domain Bacteria; kingdom Pseudomonadati; phylum Pseudomonadota; class Gammaproteobacteria; order Alteromonadales; family Shewanellaceae; genus Shewanella; species Shewanella sp. 8A. Next base: position 150,556 of record NZ_JAMDJP010000004.1, on the reverse strand, counting down.
TCGATTCCGTAATTATCAAATGGTGCGGTTAGCATGGCGAGACTTTTTAGATTACGCCAGCTTAGAGGAGTCTTTGCTCGATCTTTCTGCGCTCGCAGAGGCGTTAGTTATTGGCGCAAGGGATTGGCTTTATAAAGAGATGTGCGCGCAATACGGGACACCAATGGATAAGGCGGGTAATCCTCAACCGCTGTTAATTTTGGGTATGGGAAAACTCGGTGGCCGAGAGTTGAACTTCTCTTCTGATATCGATCTGATTTTTACTTTCCCAGAACATGGTGAAACAGTTGGTGGTCGTCGTAGTCTTGATAATCAACAGTTTTTCATCCGAATGGGACAGAGGCTCGTTAATTTACTCGACCAAATTACCGTTGATGGTTTTGTATTCCGCGTCGATATGCGCCTGCGCCCTTATGGCGAGAGCGGGCCTTTAGTGGTGAGCTTTAGTGGTCTTGAGGATTATTACCAAGAGCAAGGGCGTGATTGGGAGCGCTATGCCATGGTTAAAGCCCGCTCGCTCGGGCCTTGGAATCATTTTTCCGACGAGCTACACAGTTTGTTGCGCCCCTTTGTTTATCGCCGTTATATCGATTTTTCGGCGATTGAATCCCTGCGCAAAATGAAACAACTTATCGCTCAAGAAGTCCGCCGTCGTCAGTTAACCGACAATATTAAGCTCGGTGCGGGAGGGATTCGTGAGGTGGAGTTCGTTGTACAAAGCTTCCAGTTGATCCGTGGTGGTCGTGAACCCTCGCTGCGCCAGCAAAGTCTGTTTGGTGCTATGGGCACCCTTTATAGCCTTGGGCAGTTTGAATATCTGGCGGTCGATGAGCTAAAACACAGTTATTTATTGCTCCGCCGTGTCGAGAATCTTTTGCAAGCGATTGATGATAAACAAACGCAAACCTTGCCGAATAATCCTCTCGATTGGGAGAGACTTTGTTATGTGCTCGAGATAGCTAATGAAACTGATCTTCGTATCCATATCGAGGCGGCGATGGCGAAAATTCATCGTCACTTTAAGGCTACCGTTGGCGGCGAAGAAGGCGAGGAAAAAGCTGAGCATTGGACTGCGCAGTTGTGGAACGTGCAGCAGGATGATCACGCAATCAACTTGTTAGCTGAGCAGCAGATTGATGATGAAAAACTCTGGCCTTTACTGAGTCGTTGGCGTGAAACCGTGACGAAACGCTCGATTGGCCCGCGTGGACGTGAAACTCTCGATAAATTAATGCCAAGGTTGCTCGACGAGTTGCTTAATCAACCTAGCCCGTCGGCGGCTTTTGAGCCCGTGTCTAAAGTGCTTGAGCAAATTTTAACGCGTACCACCTACCTTGAGTTACTGTGCGAAAACCCCGGCGCCCGTCAGCAACTGGTGAGTCTGTGCTGCGCAAGTCCTTGGATTGCGGTGCAACTTGCAAAGTTTCCTATGCTGCTTGATGAGCTTATCGACCCAGCGCATCTATACGATACAACTTCGCTGGATGATTATCCGAGTGAACTGCGCCAGTATCTGCTGCGGGTACCAGAGGATGATATGGAGCAGCAAATGGAGGCACTGCGTCAATTTAAGTTATCGCAACAACTTAAAATTGCCGCCGCCGATGTCACCGGTGTATTGCCTGTGATGCAGGTGAGTGACCATTTAACTTTTTTGGCTGAAGCCATTATCGAACAAGTTGTGATGCAGGCATGGCAGCAGATAGCGGTGCGCCATGGCGTACCGAGTTATCTAGCGGAAAGCAGTGATACGGGCTTTGCGGTGATTGGTTACGGCAAGTTAGGGGGTATTGAGCTGGGCTATGGCTCAGATTTAGATTTGGTTTTTCTGTATGAAGCACCGGAAAATATGAGCAATAGCCTAACCAATGGTGATAGACCGATTGAAGTCGGTCATTTTTACCTTAAACTTGCTCAACGTATTCTGCACTTATTTTCGACTCGAACGACCTCGGGTGAGCTGTATGAAGTGGATATGCGCCTGCGTCCTTCGGGGGCATCGGGTCTTATGGTGAGTGAGATCGCCCGCTTTAGTGAATATCAAACCCAAGAGGCGTGGACGTGGGAACATCAAGCGTTAGTGCGTTCACGTTTTGTTTTTGGTGATAATAGCTTGGCTGTCAAGTTTAGCCAAATCCGCGCTTCAGTCTTAGAGCAGCCAAGGGACAAAGACGAGCTTAAAAAAGCGGTTCGTGAGATGCGGCAGAAGATGCGCGACCATTTGCTTAAGGTTGCCGAAGGTGAGTTTGATTTAAAACAGAGTCCTGGCGGGATTGCGGATATTGAGTTTATTGCACAATACTTAGTGCTCGCCAATGCTCATGAGTACCCTGAGTTGTCAATTTGGTCAGATAATGTGCGTATCTTCGGCGTGTTGGCTGAGCTTGAGCTCTTGCCACTGATGAGCGCTCAACATTTAACCCAAAGTTATTGCTGGTTAAGGGATGAAAATCATCGTCTAACCCTACAGCAAAAATCAGGGAAGTTGGCTTACGCCGATGTAGCTGCTCATGCGGAGCGGATACTCGCCATTTATCAGACGATACTTGAGTAAGTAAAAACAAGTGAATCAAGTAGTGAGTCGATGCTTGATATAGAGTTGGAGCGAGCTATGCAATTACCTCCTATCCCAGAGAATGAGTTGCAACGTTTAGCCACCTTAAGGGCATTGAATATACTCGATACCGATGCCGAGGAAAGATTTGACAGGATCACTCGGCTGACTCGGCGGATCTTTGCTCTGCCGATTTGCGTGGTGACCTTAGTTGATGCAAATCGTCAATGGTTTAAATCCCGGCAAGGATTAGCGGTGACTGAGACATCAAGGGATGTGTCGTTTTGCGCCCACGCCATTAATCACGATGGTATTTTTATCGTTAACGATGCCTTAACGGATCCCCGTTTTCACGATAATCCTTTAGTCACTCAGTCTCCCCATATTCGTTTTTATGCTGGTTATCCTTTGACTATTCATAGCGAATATCGGGTGGGGACGTTGTGCTTAATTGATAATGAGCCGAGGGAATTTAGCGATGATGATATCGAAACCTTAACGGATTTGGGGCAGATGGTTGAGGCTGAGTTGTTGTCTATTGCACAGAATACTTTAGATCCTTTAACGATGATTTCTAATCGGAGAGGATTTGAACTCCTTGCTTATCAATCTCTTGCTAGTTGTCGACGCATGGATTCTCAGGCAGCGTTAGTCTTTTTTGATCTGGATTTTTTTAAAGAGGTCAATGACCGTTTTGGCCATCGCAAGGGCGATCAGGTACTTTATGATTTTGCCCATATTTTAATGGCGGCATTTCGAGAATCCGATGTAATCGCGAGATTAGGTGGCGATGAGTTTGTGGTGCTATTAAGTTTAGTGCAGCCCGATACCGTTGGCTTTGCCATCAAACGATTTCAATTATTACTTGACCAATATAATCAACAACATCCACAGCAAAACCCCTTAAAAACCAGCATAGGTATCGCCCATTGGTCGCCTGATTCGGATATCAATCTTGAGGATTTACTCGATGCTGCCGATAGGGCAATGTATCAAGATAAAGCCGAACATCATTCAAATAACCCTTAATGGCGGATATAAAAAGGGAGACCTGAGTCTCCCTTATGACAAATTGTTATCCGGTAATTTGCATTATCCAGTGTTGGTACAAGGGTAAACCGATTAACACGTTCACCGGAAAGGTAATCCCGAGGGATGCTAACATAGCGAGTCCGATATTCGCTTCGGGAATGGCGGCTCGTATGGCGGCGGGTGCGGCAATATAAGAGGCACTGGCACTTAAACCTGCAAGCACTAAGATGCTTCCGGCCGGTAACTCGAGCCATAACCCCACTCCAATCCCACACCATGCCAAGACAAAAGGTGTGACGGCGGCAAACACTAATAAGCGCCACTGCTGCAATGGGAGTGGTAAACAGACTTTCGCTGTGACTAATCCCATCTCCAGTAAAAACAAGGCCAGTAGCGTTTTAAAACCACCTAGTAATACAGGACTAATGGGTGCAAGCCCTGTCGGACCATAAAGCCAACCGATGACGACTCCACCCACTAGGAGTATTACGCCGCGGCTGGTCAAGGCCTCATGCAGTATGCTCGATTGCTGAGTATTAGGCACTGTAGCTTCTAGCGGCTGTTTAGCGCTTAAATATCGGTGTAACCAGAGCATAACCACAATCGCTGGGAGTTCGAGTAACACCAAATATAAGGTGGTTTCCGGTCTTAATATCATCCCTGATTTTTCCACCATGGCGATAACAACGGCAAATGTGCCTGCGCTGACCGATCCATAATGGGCTGCAATACTAATGGCATCCGTGCGTCCGAGCCGAACTAAGCGCGTGAGCACAGGGTAAAGTACTAATGGGATGATCAAACCCAGTGCAACAACAGCAACGAGTTCAGTGATCACTAAGTGTTGAGTATGACCATGCAGTGCCATTCCGCCCTTTAACCCTAAGGTCAGCATTAACAAAATAGACAGGGTTTCGTAAATGGCGGGTGGCACTTTAAGGTCGGATTTGACTAAGCCTGCGAGCAAACCTAAGGCGAAAAATGCAATGACAATATCTGGCATAAGTATCTCATTAATAAAGGCATTAATATTTTAAGGCTATCATTTTATTTGAAAACCATTGAACGCTGGAGATTCTGAACCTAATTCGATATATTGAAAAATAAATTATTTGCTAATTAGGTATAGATAATTATCTATGGATAAATCTTCTCAAGGTCAATTAAAACTACGGCATTTGAGTTTTCGGTTACTTGAGGTTTATGTGCAGGTGGTTCGATTGGGCAATATTTCGGCTGCGGCTCGCACCCTGCACCTTACTCAGCCCACAGTGTCACTGCAACTTAAAAAGTTAGCGGATATTTTGGGTGAACCTTTGCTGAACAGTATTGATGGCCGTATGTCGCCAACCTTAATAGGGCAAGAGCTTTACCTAGCCGCCTGCGACACATTGAGCCGCTTTGAAGATTTCGATGCCTTTATCCAGCAAGCCAGAGGTGGCAGCATTGGCCATATCAATATCGGTTTAGTGACTACGGCAAAATATGTGGTACCACGGATTTTAGGGGCGTTTTATCGGCAATTTCCGCAGGTCAAAGTGACCTTAAATATCGGTAACCGCGCGCATATTTTGGGACGATTTGAGCGCCAAGAAGATGATTTATATCTCTTCAGTCATCCACCCAGTGGTGAGCAAGTATTATCGGCGAGGATCATTAAAAATCCGCTGCAGCTTATCGCGCCTAAGGATCATTGGGCGGTTGGCCGTCAACAAGTTCGCTTTAGTGAATTGAAGCAAGAGCGTTTTATTATCCGCGAGCCCGGCTCGGCAACTCGCCTGATGTTTGAATCTTGGTGTAGCGCTCAAGGGATCGCCTTGAGTGAAACGATGCAAATTGAGAGTAATGAAGCGATCCGCTTGAGCGTGGCATCAGGCTTAGGCTTATCGGTTATTTCAGCGCACACTTTGCAGGAAGGGCGTGAAAAACCCGCAATCTTGTCAGTGAACGGATTTCCACTGGAGAGTAATTGGTATCTTGTTGGCCGTCGGGACAAGCGTTTGCCCTATGCCGCAATGCAGCTTGTGGCGTTTATGGCGGCCCATCTTGCTGAGTATATCGAACCAGAGTGGGTTGCGGCGGATATTCAGCAGTTAAGTGCTATCTTTGCGCCTGAAAGTTTGTCTCGGTAAAGGGTTACGGCAGTGGTTAACCGCTGCCGCTTCTTCGGGCGTGTTGACGGCTCAGAGTTGTTTTGTGCTGTGGCTCATTTGGATTAGCCGACTGTAGGTGCGGCGAAACTCAAAACTGAGGGCTCCGCCTTGATAGAGTTCTGTGAGTGGGACGTCGCAGCTTAAATATAAGCAGACATTTTGATCGTATAACTCATCGATAAGGCTGATAAAACGCCGAGCAGGATCATCGTTGGCGGCGTAGGAGAGTTGCCGCTCTCCCGTAGTGGCTGCTTGGTTTGCACCAGTGCCATCCTCAGTGCCACGTGCGCGGATCCAGCTTTTTACTTCGCCGCCCAGTTTGGGAACGCCGCTCAGCAATACGATCTTAAATCGACTGGCAATTTCGATATAATCGAGTTGTGAGCGCGGGCCATCACACAGGGCATAAAAGTCGAACCAAGCGACGGAGGGGAGTTGGCCTTCAGCAGTGGCGCGCACGACGGGGATATCACGCTGACAGACTCGTAGCGTATTCCCTTGAACAGTTTTTGCGCCTTGAGTGAGTGTGGTAAAAATACCATCAAAATCCAGTGTGCCACTTAGTCCAATATGCTTTGAGATGGCGGCAATGGCCTCTGCCGACGGTTCGTGATTCAAGGCGTGCAACCTGTGGTCTTGCGCGCCATTCAGATGCAGCATTTGGGTATGGGTTTGAAGCAGAGCGATGCAGGGTAAAAATCTGTACCTTGCGAGGCCATTTTCATATAAGCGTTCGATGGGAATGTTGGACGTGGCAACCAGCACGACTCCATGGGCAAACAAGGTTTCAAACAATCCGGCGAGGATCATGGCATCGCCAATATCTGAGACAAAAAACTCATCGAAACAGAGTACCTTACACTCCTTTGCTAAATTTTTTGCAATTAATTTAAGGGGATCGCGCTGCCCTGCATGTTCCTTTAAGGCTTGGTGCACTCGCGCCATAAAGCGGTGAAAGTGCAATCTCAGTTTTCCTTGCTGTGGCAGAGCATCAAAGAACAAATCCATCAGAAAGGTTTTACCGCGACCGACATCGCCCCATAGATATAAACCTTTGAGTGGCTGAGCGTCTGTTCGACCAATAATCTGCTGATACAACTTATCTAAGGCGAGCACTGCCTGCGCCTGCGCGGGATCCTCAATTAACTCGAACCCGATTTTAGCTTGATAAATGGCTAATGGTGTTTGGTTTTGGGTTGACGGTGACAACGGGTTGAAGGTCATGGAATTTGTCATAAATTGAGTCAGTTTTAGGCGGTGCTAGGACCAATTTGGGGTGGGATATCAGCCCAATCGTCTTCAGCCTAACATAGATTGTTGCAGGGCTAAAATCTTGTCTAAAACACAGCCTGGTTAAATATCAAAGAAATCCAATGCTTTATTATTGAGAACTTTTAACCTAACATCTTTTTCCAAAAATAATGAACTGGAACTAAACCTATGGGTAGCAAAGGCCATAGTGCCACATTTATCAGTGCCTCAACCGCAATTGAAGGTGAGATGCAACTGGCGGGCACGGCATTCGTTGCGGGGGCATTAACAGGTAAGATCCGCGGTGCTGGACTGATTAAAATCGAGTTTGGCGGTGAGATCACGGGTGAAGTGAGTTGTGATGAACTGAGAGTTTGCGGGGTTTTTCGTGGCAAAGTGCGTTGTAATAAGTTAGTGATTGTGAGTTCTGGTGTCGTTGAAGGCGAAGTGTTGAGCCATCAATTAGAGATTTATGAGGGCGGACAATTTATCGGTCAGCGCCTAAAAAATACTGAATTGGATCATTTGCCCGATTTACTTCAGACCTTAGCGCCAGACGTTATTGCTTCCAATGCGAAAACCGCTCACGTTAACGCCTTATATGCCAGCGAGCCTAAAGATCATCGGCAGGGAGTACACAAATGGTTGTCCTATGGCGCTGCCGCAGTTGCGCTCATCGCGGTTGCTGGAATGATGGCACCAACACCGTTGACTTCATGGTTCACAACCCTTGGTCAAGCGGCTTCAACGTCAGTGAGTACTGAGCAGAGTCCGTCAGTGACAACTGAGTCTATGTTGTTATCGCCAGTAAAAGATGACTCTTTAGCGCCGAATGGCGTTATGGCCGCTACCGATAACGAGTCGCAAAATGCTGCATTGATAACCTCGGATAAGGTCGAGACCAGCAGTGCTGAACATCATCAAGCCCATACGAATGTCGACTCGGGCGCTGCCATGGAAGACTTAGCGCAAATGGAACAAGGCCATGCCCAAATGTTACAGCAAGGCAACGATGTTCCTAAGGATAAATTATAACGATATCAATCATTCACCTTGACCTCCTCTAGTTGCCATCCCGGCAGCTTAGCTGAGAGATCCGCCGAGATCTTGGCGACATCTCCCCGTAAAATGATTAGAGGTTCACCATAAAACGCTTGTTGTGCTAATTGCATCAACTGATTGGGCGATAGCGCCTGCAGTTTAAGGTTTATGGCTTGTATTGATTGTGGATCTAATCTAAGCACCTGTTGATGAATAAATTGGCTTTCGCTCAGGTTAGGATTATCTTGCGTTAACAAGGCTTCGCCAATCAGATAGGTTTTTAGGGCGGCTAATTCCCCTTCGCTTGCAGGCGTTGAAGCCAGCAGTTTCAAATGATCTAAGATCCCCACCACAAAGGCGCCCGTATGTTCTATTGCCGTGCTGCCATAAAACTTGATGCTAGTGGAGAGTGGTGCATTGGCGCACTGACCATAGATCCCGTAGGTCAAACCGCGCTTTTCTCGCAAATCGTAATAGAGTCGCCCGGAAAAACTGCGTCCTAAGAGTGCGGCTAAGCTGCGGCAAGCTAATGGCATATCCTGCGCTGACAAATGCTTATCGTCTAGGGCATATCCTATTCGCACTTGTGTTTGCACACTACCCGGTGCATCAATCAAATACAGCGTGCGGGATTGTGGTGGCTGTTGAGTGTTGATGAGGTGTGATGGAGAGTCCGTATTTATGCGAGTTGGCCACTGGCTGAGGCTCTGCTTAATATCAAACTCGGTTTGCGCATGATTAGGTAAAAATAACTGCCAGTTTGCCTGAGCAAAGGTGTTCTGCTGTAGCCGCGACAGTTCGCTTAGGCTAAGTGAGTCAAACAAGGCCTGATTGTTGATGTTCTTGTTGTAGGGATGTGCTGCCCCTAGGAGTTTGTCCCGCCAGACTTTATCGATTTCGGCGCCACTAAAGGCATTTAAATGCTTATTAAGCTTCAATTGACGGCGAATATTATCGATATCGATTGCCGCCGTTTCACTAAATGCATCGGGCTGCCAAAACTGTATCAGTAAATGGTATAGATGATTAGCTGATGCGGGGCACGTTAAGCTGATATTAATGCTATGCAGCGTGACTCGAGTTTCGAAGGTTTCAAGGCAAGCATCGGCTTGGGTCAGCGCTAGGCTACGAGCTTTTTCCTGAAAGGCGACTTGTAAAATATCAGGATTATCAAAGGGTATAGTGGGGCTAATTGCTACTAGGCTCATTCTGTTACTAAGGTTTTGAGTCGCGCGAGTCGTACGCTGTAACTGGTAAGGTAGGGTGACGCCATTGGGGGTGACATCAATAAAAGGTTGCTCATTGGGAAGATAAATATTCCCGACTTGAGGTAGGTTGGGTTGGGTATCAAAGTTTGCCAAACTGGGCGCTTGAGTTGGGGTAAAGCTAAGCGGCGTCTGCTGACAGGCGCCAAGTATGACAGCAATAAGACCAATACTCATGGTTTGCAGTGCGTTAGATAATCTTGATGTTGGCATTAAGCAGTTGTATCTGAATGTTTTCATCATAGCACTGCATCCTCTAAATCGTCGCTAACACCAGCGGGTAACCATTCGAGTAAGGTTTTTCCAAAGCGGATATACCAAGGCGGTAACAGATCAACCCTGACCATATTGGGAGTAAAGTATTGCTGGGCAACGCGCTGGAGATCCGCTGTGGTTACTGCGTTAACCCTTTCCCATTGCGCCGTTAAGGGATGGGCTTGATCCTGTTTGTCGGTGGCTGATAGTAAGGTGGCTAGGGATTGAGTGTTGTCGAGCTGCCCCAAACGCTGGTTTAACCAGGTCTGCTTGAGCTGACAAAGCGTTGCATCACTTATGCGAGTTTGTTGGGTTTGCTTAACTAACGCTAAGATCATGTCGGTTAGCGCATTAAGGGAGGTTTTTGCCCTTGGCACTAATACCAGATTGGTTATGCCATGATTTTCTAGCTCAAAGGGCAGTGAATAACTCAACATTTGTGCCGGATCGTGCAGGCTGATTTGTGCGAGGGCGCTGCGAGTATTTTGAAATAAATAGCCTTCTAGCAGGCGTATAGCGGCAGCATCGGGATGATTTTTACCTACCGTATGCCACGCAAGCAGTAAGCCGGGCCAAGGGCCACGTTCATCAATGAGCTCCGCATGCACGGGCTTCGGGTTAATTTTTAGCTCGTCAAATTTGGCAATCGGCTGATTAGGCGTGGGCCAAGCACTAAAGTGTTGTGCTATTAGCGACTTGACGCCGGAGGGAAGTTTGCCGACCAGAGATAGCTGCATCGCATCGGGACGATAATGGGCGCGGTGAAAGGCGATTAACCGCTCGGGACTTGCCTGAGTAATATCCTCACGGCTACCGATAATACCGTGGCCATAGGGCGTATCTTTAACCTGTGCTAGCAGAAATTCCATCGCACTGCGCACATAGGGTTGATTATCTATGGTTTGCGCCATCTCTTGGAGCACGGTTTCTTGCTGATTTTTCACTGTGGTTTCGGTCAAATCGGGGCGAATAAAACGATCGGCCTCGAGGAACAAGCCCAAGGCGAGGGCTTGGCTCGGCAGAGTGACATAGTAATTGGTGTAATCGAAGTGGGTGCTGGCATTAAAGCGGGCGCCTAAGGCGCTTAGCTGTTGTGCATAGGTGTCGCCGGGTGCCTGTTCACTGCCCTTGAATAACATATGCTCGAACAAATGCGCGTATCCCGTTTGCCCCTTAGTCTCGTTGCGCGCCCCCACAGTAAATTGGCTGGCAATGGTGAGGGTGTGTTTATCCTCAAGGGGCAATAAGTGTACGGTAAGGCCATTGGCGAGGGAGTAAGTTTCGATGCGTGATTCTAATTGATATAGCGTTGCAGCGCCTTCGATTTGACATTGTGCCTTGAGCGCTGGACTAAGCAGCATCACCAATATAGCAAGTCCAAGGCGGGTGTGTGTGTTCATTTGGCATCCCATCTCAATTTCCGATTGATGGCATAACGCAGTGGTGGTGTTGGCGCGTCAGACACTCGTCGGATTTCATCTAAATCAGTTGAATAGCATTCAGTTTTTGTAAAGAGCTGCTATGATGGCACAGTTCTTTTTCTGGCATAAGTACAAGATATGGTAAGCAGATCTCCGTTCGAATCCTTTCAGTGGAAAAGCGATATTTTTAACTGTGAAAGCACTGATATCGATAATTTTTATCTACAGCTTGAGCAGGAAATGTCCCGTTTGGGGATGGTTGAGAAAAAACTCGGTGACGTGGGTAAATACAGTGTCAGTCTGTATCAGTCACCTGCCGCGAAATCTGGCTTACCTTCGTTATTGATCAGCGCAGGATTTCACGGTGAAGAGTCAGCTGGCCCTTGGGGATTGCTTCATTTTTTAAGTGAGGCATCAGTCGAGTTATTCGAACGGGTAAACTTAAGTATTTTGCCTTTGGTGAATCCAACGGGGTTTAAACGTGGCCACCGATTTAACAAATTTGGTGAAAACCCTAACCGAGGCTTTGTATTTGAAAACGGAAAACCTAAGGCAAATGAGAGCACCTCAGTTGAAGGTAAATTACTGTTAGAACACGCACAATTACTGATTGCGGCGAGTCGTGATGGTATTTTAACCTGCCATGAAGACGTCTTAAGTCATGAAGCTTATGTTTATTCTTTTGAGCCAAGCCAAGTGCCAGGGCGTTTTAGTCTCGATTTACGCGATACGCTGGCAGGATATTTCCCCATTGCTGTTGATGGTGAGATTGATGGTTGCCCGGTTAAAGATGGCTTGATTTTCAACCATTTCGATACCTCGTTTGAGGCATGTTTAGTGCGCAGTGGCGCGCGTGTTGGCGCCTGTACCGAAACGCCTGCGTTACAAAACTTTGATCAACGGGTGTTAGCAAATAGCGCCGCAATGACCCACTTCTTAGCGCTATGCGCGCCTTTATGTGATTGATTACAAAGCTTAATTGCAACCAATATAAAAATACCCGCCAAGGCGGGTATTTTTATAGAGTAAGCAGCGTTAACACGCCCTAGCCATACAACTATTGATTAATAATTGTCGGTACGCCTGTGCGCTCGTCCAGTAGCTTTTTGATCACGCTGGAGTCGGTATCAGCTTTGGCAATAAACTTAGCGATGTCTTTTGGTAAAGCAATTGCCACAGGCTCGTTTGACTCAAACTCAGCAATAGTGCGTGATAGCGGCTGATGCACGGCTAAATAACGCTTTCCATCTGGCTCTTCGGTCGCTTTAATCGGTTGGTTCACAAATTGTACACGTGTTCCAACTGGCACGGTTTTGAACAGATGTTCAATGTCATCGTGACGTAAACGCACGCAGCCTTGGCTAACACGTAAACCAATACCGAAGCTTGCGTTGGTACCATGGATGGCATACAAGTTACCAATGTAGAGTGCATAGAGCCCCATTGGGTTATCTGGACCTGCTGGCCATACCGCTGGCAGAATTTCGCCCCTTGCCGCATATTCTTTACGAATGCGTGGCGTTGGTGTCCATGTCGGGTTAGCACGTTTACGTTGCACGCTGGTTACCCAGTTTTCTGGCGTGTCTTTACCAATTTGGCCAATACCGATAGGTAGAACTTCCACGGTATTTTTGCCTTTTGGATAGTAATACAGACGCATTTCAGCAACGTTGATTACTATGCCTTCACGTGGCGCATTGGGCAGAATTAATTGTTTAGGAATTAACAATTTACTGCCTGGCTTTGGAAGAAACGGATCAACACCAGGGTTTGCTTCAAGCAAGTTGCTTAGGCCGAGTTGGAACTGAGCGGCAATATCTTCGAGGGTATGTTTACCCTCTGGCACTGTGTAATACAGGTTCTCGCCAACTAACCGGCTCTTAGAAGACGGTAAAGGGTATTCCGTTGCTAAAGCGGAGAGACTTGGAAAAACCAAAGTCAATAATAAAGCTGTGGTGCGAAGCATACTCATAAGCGGATACTACGATTCCTGTTAATAAAATAACCTGTTTTACGCGGCAGTTTCTTCCCAAAATCGGGCGGCAAATTGTAATACACAATGCACTGGCGCGCGAAGCTCGCATCCTTCCTTATTTTGGATATTATTTCAACTGAAATATGGTTCATAAAGCGTATTTATTGTTTATTTTAGCTTTAAACGTTTTGCGAGCCGATGCAGATTGCCTGGGTCAACTCCTAATGTCCTTGCCGTGGCAGCCCAATTGCCAGTATGTGTGGTAAAGACTTGTTTGATGTAGTCGCGCTGAAATGTGTCGGTTGCTAGGGATAAGCTAACAAACTCTTGCTGGATTTGCGTTGCATTGCTCAACGACGTGATTGCCAATGAACTCATTTTTGAGGTGTTAAGTGTAAAAGGTAAATCGAAATGTTGTGGCGCAATGGTGCAGCAGCCGTCCTGTGCGGTTACGCGTGCTAGAACCGTCGCCCTATGGATAGCGTGTTCTAGTTCGCGTACATTACCCGGCCAAGTATATTGATTGAGCAAGAGTAGGCTACTGTTACTGAAATTAAGTTGTTTCATCCCGAGTTTTTGCCTGTAGCGTTCAGCAAAGAATCCACTCAGAAGTGTGATGTCCTGTTCGCGCTCCCGTAAGGGCGGAACCAGTATCGGAAATACACTTAACCTATGGTAAAGGTCTGCCCTAAAACGACCTGCAAGCACTTCTGTTTTAAGATCTTTATTGGTTGCGGCTATGATGCGAACATCGACTTTTAGGCTGCGATCATCACCTACCTTTTGTATGTCGCCATATTGTAAGACCCGCAATAACTTGGCTTGGAGTGTGAGGGGCAGTTCGCCAATCTCGTCTAGAAAGAGTGTGCCTTTGTCGGCCATTTCAAATTTGCCACTGCGATGGCTAATTGCACCTGTAAACGCACCTTTGATATGACCAAAGAGTTCGCTTTCGGCAACCGATTCGGGGAGTGCTGCACAATTTAGATAGACCAATGGTTTACTGGATCTTGCCGATTTTTGATGTATCGCCTGGGCGACTAACTCCTTGCCTGTACCAGTCTCGCCCAAGATCAGCACATTCAGATCGCTATGGGCTACGACTTCAATCTCTCGGTTTAAACTTTGCATTAAGGGCGAATGGCCAATGATTTCGGCATTCTGGCTCAGGTTAGGGCTATTTTCTTGTGCATGGGTTGAATGGCTGTTTAGGGCCATACGTTCAAGTTTTTCAACCAGTAAAGCATTACTTAAAGATGCTGCGGCAATGGCACTTAAACTGCGTAGCTCGGCATTGCTGAATTGATCAAATTGCAGAGGATTAAAGGCATCAATAGTTACGGCCCCGATAAGCTGTTCATCGGCAAATAACGGTAGTCCGATACAGGCATGCACTTTTAATGCGCCTGTTTGATTGGGGATTAAACCATCGTAAGGGTCTGCAAGTTCGCTGTCAGCCGGGAAGCGCACTATATCCCCCGCACGGGCAATAGCCTCAAGCCTTGGGTGCTCATTAAGGATAAAACGTCTGCCTAGTACGTCATCATTCAAACCATCGATGGCGAGTGGGGTAAAATACTGACCATGAAACGTGAGTAGCGCAGCGGCATCACAGTGTAAGTTTTCTCTAACGGTGTTGAGCAGCCGTGAGAAGCGGTCTCTATGGGCTAAACCTGAGGTGATATCGAGGGCGATACGGGTAAGATCGGTTTGACTAAGGGCCATAAAAACTCCAGCAGCTAGATTACCCTGATTTATACCATTGATTGTTATATTGACACATGTAGTTTAAACACGACTAACAGCAAAATGTATGCAGGAATGACTCACCGCAACGTAGCTGCTAGAGATTAGGCAACCAAGGTGCCAGCAATGGCACCTTGGTGTGGGACTAACCGGTATTTAGTCTGGTGTTAGTGGTCTGGTAGTAATTGTTCCCCTTGTAACTTTGCAGGTTTATTCAGGGCTTTTCTAATTAAGTCAAATAAGAAGGTGCCCATCAATAATCCGCCGATACTGAAGATGATATCCCCAAACATACGCATCCATACCAGTCTTTCAATCAGTGGACTATGAATGACCTCTGGCGAGCGGGCATACCAATACCCGTGGTCGATGACCGCAAAAAACTGCGTAATCCCTACAGGTAATAGTGACATAAACACCATAGCCGCTAGGCCAATATTGAGGCTCCAGAAGGCGCCTTTGAGCATTTTGTCATTCCACTGCATATTGCCAGTTAGACCGCGCAGACAGAAAAGCATTAGTCCCATGCCGAGCATGCCATAAACCCCCATAAAGGCGGCGTGACCGTGGGTGGCAGTGGTATTTAACCCTTGAATGTAATAGAGCGAGATTGGCGGGTTGATTAAGAAGCCTAGCATACCGGCACCGACCAAGTTCCAAAACGCGGTAGCCACAAAGAACATAATCGCCCAGTGATAACGCTGCATCCATGGACTGGCTTTACGCAAGCGGTAGGTTTCCATTGCTTCAAAACCTATGATGGCTAAAGGCACCACTTCTAAGGCCGAGAAAATTGCGCCCCAGGCGATAACCGAGGTTGGTGTGCCAGTAAAATAGAGGTGGTGTAAAGTGCCGATTAAACCACCGGTTAAGAAGATTACCGTTGTAAACAAGACCGCACCGTTGGCGCTACGGCCACGGATTAAGCCCAAACGTACCAGCATTAAGGCGATAACGGCAGTCGCAAAGGTTTCGAAGAAGCCCTCAACCCACAGATGTACTACCCACCAACGCCAGTATTCTGCAATCGCTAAGTTGGAGTGTTTGCCCATAAAGAGGCCAGCGCCATAGAACAAACCAATTGCGACGCAGGAGGCATAGAGTACCCAAATAACAGGGCGCATCTCGCCTTGAACTTTGAGGGCGGGTTTGATGGCGGCGGTGACTAGGGCGAGCCAAATCAATAATCCAACGAGGAGTAAGATTTGCCATACTCGACCCAGATCTATGTATTCATATCCTTGATGGCCAAAGAGAAAGTTCATATCGAGATCAAAATACTGCTGTACCCCAATCCATTCGCCCGCCATTGAACCGAGCACAACCACCACTAAGGCTACCCAGAGTACGTTAACGCCTATTCGTTGATATTTGGGTTCATGGCCCGATAATGCAGGAGCAATATACAGTCCTGTACCTAACCAAGCAGTTGCGATCCAAAATACGGCTAATTGGGTGTGCCAAGTACGCGTTACTGAATAGGGGAGTATTTCCGCAATAGGTAAACCATAAAACTCTTGGCCTTCTACCGCATAGTGAGCGGTAATACCTCCGAGTAAAATTTGCAGTAAAAAGAGACCTATCGCCGTAATGAAGTATTTGCCGACGGCTTTTTGTGAAGCGGTTGGTTTAGTGAAAAACAGCGGGTCTTGTTCCGACGGCTTAGGCAGACTTTCGTGCTTACCGCTGGCATGGTGCCATAGCAATCCACCAATACCCGCTATCAGGGTCACGATACTGAGTATCGACCAGACAATATTATCCGAGGTGGGAGTATTGCCTAATTGAGGATCGAACGGCCAGTTATTAGTGTATGTATAGGGTGCATCTGGGCGTTCAGTGATGGCAGCCCAAGCCCCCCAAAACAGGAACGCATTAAGTTGTTCACGGCGTGTAACATCGGGCACTGTGCCCTCTTTCATGGCGTATTGTTCGCGTAGTGAACTGAGTTTAGGGTCATCACCAAACAAGGATAAATAGTGTTGATTAACCGTGCGAATTGCTTCTACTCGTGTGGTCGATAGCCTAATAAGCTGAGTGCCATCGATCTGTTGTTCAACACTGTTATGGCGTAAATCATCCCTTAATGCTTGTTCAAGCCCCGCTTTTTCTTGGGAACCTAGTTGCTCGAAAGGCGTTTGATATTGTTGCTTGGCGCGCAGGTCGAGCCAAGCTTGGGCTTCTCTGTGTAACCAGTCTGCGGTCCAATCGGGGGCGACATAGGAGCCATGTCCCCAAATCGAACCGAGTTGATGGCCGCCCATTGATCGCCATACTAATTGACCTTGTTCTATATCATTTTCACTAAAGATAACTTGGCCATTCACATCGACAAATGCACTGGGAATGGGTGGTTTTTCTCGATAAATTTCACTGCCTACGCTCAGTAGTACAGTAAATGAGGCAATCAACACTAATAATAGTGCGATAGCGGTGAGTTTTTGTTTGCTCATAAATCCCCTTAATCCAACGTCATTTTGATACCTGTAATTTGCTATTGCGCAATATGTGCCAAGTATTTTTGTCATTGAAAATAAAGGAAAAAATTTAATTTAAATTATTTATAGTGTCTTTTTGATAGTAATAAAGATTGTCATCATGACATTTACTGTCTTTATGACAGCCATTGGTGGGCCAATGTTGATAACACAATGAACTATTCAATTTAATGTGGTCTTTCAAGGTATTGCGGCGATAAATATAGTTAGATGTATGTTTTTATCGATATAGTGTCTTTTTAGATGGTTACCGATATTTTTTTTTGATTAAAAATGGAAAGTTTGTATTGGATTTATTTTTTAAAGAACTTGATAAATATAAGCTTTATTTTATTTATGCTTATAGTTTGATGTTCTGGTTGTATTTGTCTTTTTATGTGTTTTTATCTGAAAATTAGCCTAAAGTTACTGTTGATGATTATTTTAGTGTAGATGATTGAAATTTAATATTTAAAACTCCAATAATCTGCATTTTTTATGCTAGTATAGAAACACTGAAATTTTTAATTGAGTCATTTTTAATCTAGGTGTTTTTGCTATCGTTTAGCTGAGCCAGCAGCATTTAAGGAGGCATGTGTGGATGCAGATTCCATCAATAGTTTTTTTCTGATCGGTGCCTTACTTACTGCCGTGAGTGTTTTGCTTAGTCCCATGTCATCCCGTCTTGGGATTCCTATCTTATTAATTTTCCTCGCCGTAGGTATTCTTGCTGGTGAAGATGGTCCCGGCGGTATTCTCTTCGATGATTATTCAACCGCTTATCTTGTCAGTAACTTAGCCTTAGCCATTATTTTGCTCGATGGCGGTATGCGCACTCGGGTCGCGAGCTTCAGGGTCGCACTGTGGCCTGCGTTATCCTTGGCAACCTTTGGGGTGGCGATCACCACCAGTATCACAGGCATTATGGCTGCGTGGCTATTTGACTTACATTGGCTACAAGGTTTGCTTGTGGGAGCGATTGTCGGCTCTACCGATGCGGCGGCGGTATTCTCACTGTTAAAGGGACGCAGCCTTAATGAGCGGGTTGGAGCAACGCTGGAAATCGAATCGGGTAGTAACGACCCTATGGCGGTATTTTTAACTGTCACCTTGATTGCCATTCTCGGCAATGTCGATGCCGAGCTATCTGCAAGCTTTATGCTGATTAGCTTTATTAAACAATTTGGGCTGGGAATTTTATTAGGCTTGGGTGGTGGCTGGCTGCTATGGAAATTGGTGAACTTAAGTCAACTCGCTGAAGGTCTATATTCGATTCTCGTGCTCAGTGGCGGCCTTATTATTTACGCTGCATCGAACAAGCTAGGTGGCAGTGGCATTCTGTCGATTTACTTAGTTGGCCTATTCCTCGGTAATAAGCCAACTCGTGGACGTCATGCGATATTAAACGTATTGGATGGAATGACTTGGGTGAGTCAAATCGGCATGTTCCTCGTCTTGGGACTACTCCTAACCCCCTCGGATCTATTAGATATTTGGCTGCCGGGCTTAGCACTGGCCTTTGGGATGATCCTGTTTGCCAGACCTTTAGCGGTATGGCTAAGTTTGCTGCCATTTAAGAGTTTTAGCAGCCGTGACCGCTGGTTTATCTCTTGGGTCGGGCTTCGTGGCGCCGTGCCGATTATTTTAGCGGTATTCCCAATGATGGCCGGGCTTCCTGGGGCTCAATTGTATTTTAACTTGGCCTTTTTTGTGGTGTTAGTCTCTCTGCTAGTCCAAGGGGCGTCACTCACTACGGCTGCACGCTTAGCAAAGGTAGAATTGCCCCCAAAGCCTTTGCCCGTTTCGCGTTCGGGGGTTGAAATTTACCCGAGCAGCGAATGGGAAGTGTTTGTCTATCGTTTGAGTGAAAGTAAGTGGTGTATTGGTGAACCGCTAAAACGCTTAGCAATGCCCGATGGTACTCGCATTGCGGCAGTATTTCGCAATAACAGATTATTGCATCCTTCGGGAAGTACGTGCTTAGAGGCGGGTGATATTCTGTGCGTACTCGGGCAGGAAAAGAGCCTTGAAGCATTGAGTAACCTCTTTAGCCAAGCCCCTGAAACCAAGGAGGTTCCACGTTTCTTTGGTGACTTTTTTATCGATACCGAGGTTAAATTGGCGGATCTTGCACCTATCTATGGCTTAACATTAGACGATGAAACTGGCGGCATGACTGTAGCTGATTTAGTTGCTTTAGAGCTAGGTGCGCATCCAGTACTTGGGGACCAGTTTCAATGGCAATCACTCCATTGGGTCGTTGCGGGACTCTATGAAGGCAAAGTCACCAATGTGGGTATTCGCTTACCGGCGGAGGCTTAATCTGGTTTAAGTGTTGTGCTTAACTACCATGTTTAAGCGCTTAGATCCCTACAAGATGCCTTAGGCAGAAAGATATAAACAAAATGCCAAGCGATTGCTTGGCATTTTGTATTCTCTTTTAAGCGATTATCTCGATGTGATTAACCAAAAGCTTACTTATATAAGGACTTATCCGTTGGATCCGGGCGCGTCTTAAAGCGGCGATGGAGCCACATATATTGAGCACGATTTTTATCGATAATCTGTTCAATAATTTTGTTACCACGGATGGCATCGGCGACTTCGTCTTCACCTGGGAAATTATCTAATGGAGGCATGATTTCAATCCGGTAGCCCGTATCTCCTTCTGTGCGCTCAACAAAGAAGGGTAATACCTTGGCCTTACCTAACTTTGCCAGCGTGGTTGCGCCAGTAATAGTGGCGGCATCGGGCACGGCATAAAACGGAATAAACACTGCACTAGAGCGGCCAAAGTCTTGGTCAGCGGTATACCAAATCACATCGGGGTTACGTAAACAACGCACCATCTGGCGTAGATCGCGTTTCGGCACTAAGGCTTTATTCGAACGTAATCGACCTTTCACTTGCAGGTATTCCATCACGGGATTGTTATGTGGGCGGTACACCCCAACACCGGGTTGGAATTGACCAAAAATACGCGCGCCCATTTCCAGCGGTAGGCAATGTACTGCAAACAGGATGACGCCATGACCAGCATTTAAGGTGTCTTGAACGTACTCTTTGCCAGTGATCTGCATATGTTGTTGGATTTTTTCATCGGACCACCACCAGGCATTGATGGTATCGAAAATCGCTTTACCCGTTTCTTCAAAGTTACGGGTGAGGAGCGCTTCTCGCTCGGCCTCTGGCATATCCGGGAAGCAGAGGGTTAAATTTCGGCGCGCGGTATGGGTTCGACTGGCCGCAAGTGCCTTGACTAATCGACCCATGCCTTTGCCTAATTTCATCTGCCATGATAGAGGCAACACTTGGGTAATCCGCATCACTAACACCCCAAACCACATGGGCCAGTGTTTCGGATGATATAAAGATGATGAAAACTCAGCTTTCTCGACCACAAAAATACTCACTACTTTTGAAAATTACTGCTTATTCTAACTCATCTTTTGCTGAAAATTAGGTACAATCACGGTTTAATTTCTGCAACTGATAAGAGCGCTATGAAGGTTTCTCTGCCAGCATTTGAAAAAGCCAAAGTGTTAGTCGTCGGCGATGTGATGTTAGATCGCTACTGGGTTGGGCCTACGGGACGTATTTCCCCCGAGGCGCCAGTGCCCGTGGTGAAGATTAACCAAGTCGAAGATAGACCGGGCGGCGCGGCAAACGTGGCGCTAAATATCGCGACCTTAGGTGGCCAAGTACAATTGGCGGGCTTAGTGGGCAATGATGATACGGCTAAGGCGTTAACGCTTGGCGTACAAGCACTTGGGGTTGAACCACAATGGTTGAATATTGCTGACAAACCGACCATTACCAAGCTTAGGGTTTTATCGCGCAATCAACAGCTTATTCGCCTCGACTTTGAAGAGTCCTTCGATAAGCAGGACAGTGCGCGCTTACTTAAGCAGTCTGAGGCTTTACTCGATTCGGTAGATGTGGTCGTGCTATCGGATTATGCGAAGGGCGCTATCGATAAGCCGCAGGATTTTATCGCGCTCGCCCGTTCCAAAGGCTTAAAAGTACTGGTTGACCCTAAGGGGGTCGATTTTAGCCGTTATCATGGCGCCTCGCTCATCACACCAAATATGAGTGAATTTGAGGCCGTTGTTGGCGCGGTAACCTCTGAAGCAGATCTACTCGAAAAGGCTCGCGGATTACTGAACAAGTACCAGTTCGACGCTATCTTAGTCACTCGCTCTGAAAAGGGGATGACTTTAGTGACGGCCAATGCCCCTGAATTACACATCCCTACGGTTGCCCGTGAGGTGTATGACGTAACGGGTGCTGGCGATACTGTGATTTCAGCTTTAGCAACGTCTTTAGCCGCGGGTGCTGAGTTACCGCAGGCCTGTGCGATTGCCAACACTGCCGCTGGCGTTGTAGTGGGTAAACTGGGTACTTCTACGGTTTCTCGTATAGAGCTGATTGAAGCCCTAGCGCTGCATCACGGTGAATCTGGCTTTGGGGTAGTGAGTGAAGATCAACTTGCTTACGCCCTAGAGCAAGCTAAATTACGTGGTGAGCGAGTGGTGATGACTAACGGTTGCTTCGATATTTTGCACGCGGGACACGTCAGTTACCTCAAGCAAGCCAAAGCCTTAGGCGACAGATTGATCGTGGCCGTGAATGACGATGCCTCAGTCAAACGCTTAAAAGGCGAAGGTCGCCCAGTTAATCAAGTGGATAGACGTATGGCGGTGTTGGCAGGATTAGCCGCCGTCGATTGGGTGGTGCCTTTTAGTGAGGATACGCCACAGCGGATCATCGCCAGATTACTACCGGATCTTTTAGTGAAAGGTGGTGATTATAAGGTTGAAGATATTGCGGGTGGCGCCGAGGTCATTGCTGCGGGCGGCCAAGTGCAAGTGTTAGGATTTGAAGACGGTATCTCTACTACGGCGATTATCCAAAATATCATGGCAAAACAGTGAGTTTAATTGCACTGACTCTGATATCAAGCTTAACTTGGGTGCCTATTGCCGATAAGCAGGCGTTACTTTGTCCTTTAGCGCAATTGAGTCAGTGTCTGGCAACATTTCCACCTCAGGTTCGTGAACAGCTCCCCCACAGCGAGGCCCAGTTTAAAACAGAGCTTGGGCTTCGCAGTGCCATGGTATTACCTGTTGAAGATAGTCATTTCTCCGGCCTAATACTCGTCAATGAGCAAGAAACACCAGAGATCCAACTAGCCAATATTGATGGTATTACCTACCAATTAGATCTAAAAGAACAAGCACAATTGACCCTTTGGCATGAACTAGGCCACCTTGAAAACTTGGCGTTGCAGGGGAGTTTATTACCTAAGGAATTAACACCTTATCAGCATGAATGGTTAGCGGATCTGTATCTCATCTGGTGTATTGCCAATGCTAAAGGCAATTTTGATTTAGCTTGGCAGCAGTATCACCGGCGCAACCTAGCGGCGCTTACAAGTTCGCAATATATGTCACACTGGACGGCACCAATGATGATACAGGTGTTAAATAAATATCAAGTCACTCAAATCGTTCAATATACTCACTATCGTGATTTTGTAGCCGATTTTTATCCTCAAATGGTACAAATTGAACCGCAGGTTTTGCGTGAATATTCGAGTTTAATACAACGAACTTTTAGTGATACCGTGCTACAACCCCTGCCAGAATACCTGTTTTGGCGTAAATCCGATCTTGGGCGTTATTTAACGCCTACCCTAACATTGTTAATGGGGGAGCAAAAAGCACACGACTGGTTAGTACAAAATTCAATGTTATAAATATGTAAACAAAAGCAATGAAATCCTCCGTTTAAAACTGAACCCTAGCTGAACAAAAGTGAAATACACTTGTTTCACGTTTTTAAACAGCAGTAATCCCTGAAAGGCTTTGGTAAGCTCTATCCCACAAAAAGAACAGTGGGAGACTTTATTATGGCTAAGCGCTCGCGAGTACAGACTGAGCAAACCATCAATCAGATTATGGATGAAGCGTTAAGACAAATTTTGACTATTGGCTTTGAGACTATGTCTTATACCACGTTATCTGAAGCAACGGGGATTAGCCGCACAGGTATTAGTCACCACTTTCCGCGGAAGAACGACTTTTTAATTCGCTTAGACAGCCGTATTGGCAATCTTTTTGTTGCTGCGCTCGACTTCTCTAGCCAAGAAGCGCTAGAAACCTCTTGGATGCAAGCGATGCAAGAAGAGCATTACCGCGCAGTGTTAAGATTATTCTTCAGCCTCTGCGGCGGCACCAATAATGAAATCACTCTGTTTAGAGCGGTAAGCACTGCACGTCAGCAAGCCATTGCAGAATTAGGATTGGTTGGCGATCGTACCATCAACCATTTACTCGGCCGTACAGCTGTGATGTTGTTATCTAATTTTGATATTGCTAAAGCGGCATAATCAAAAATGAATTGCTATCAAAAGGAGCCTTGTGGCTCCTTTTGGTTTTTAGGGGCTAAATTAGTTCGCGATGGGGGAAGTGATATTTGCCTGCTTTAGCTTTTGCTGGCTAAGGTAAACGCCAATCGCCATAAAGGTAAGGGCGGCTGCAATGAGTGCGCAGAGTGCATGATGGAATACCAAATGACTGATTAAAAAGGCCGGAATATCCTCTAGGCTATCGATCAGGAAGAGTTTTACGATAAGGCCGAGATACAGCAGCAGATGTAATATCGCCCCACTGATAAAAAGCCGTCTAAATTTTTTGACCAGTAGGTCCGCAAGATTAATGTGGTAAAAACGGCAAAAAAGATAACCCCCAACGCCGATACCAATTGATATCCAACCCAGCCCTAATAACGACGTTTTGATTAATATTGCCGACAGCATAAATAATCCAAGCAGCATGATATCTCCTTTTACCTGAAGCGATAAACTGCGCAGAGACTAGCTGAGTAGGCTTAAAAGTATGTGAAGCCTAGCGCAATAAAACCCTCTAAAAAAGCAAAGGGAGCCAACGGCTCCCTTTGAGTTTTGTATCGAGTGATTCAGTGCTTAAACGGATTACAGCGCTTTTAAAATCGCTTCAACACTGGCCTTAGCATCGCCGAACAACATTTGGGTATTGTCTTTGAAGAACAGAGGGTTTTGTACACCCGCATAACCCGTGTTCATTGAGCGTTTAAAGCCAATCACGTTTTGCGCTTTCCATACTTCGAGCACTGGCATGCCCGCAATTGGGCTGCCCGGGTCTTCCATCGCCGCAGGGTTGACTGTGTCGTTCGCGCCAATCACTAGCACTACGTCTGTATCGCTAAAGTCTTCGTTGATTTCGTCCATTTCAAGCACGATATCGTAGGGAACTTTAGCTTCGGCCAAGAGTACGTTCATATGGCCAGGTAAACGACCCGCTACCGGATGAATACCAAAGCGCACTTTTACGCCGCGGTCACGTAATTTCTGGGTGATTTCAGCGACAGGATATTGTGCCTGTGCCACTGCCATACCATAGCCAGGGGTGATGATAACGGAAGAGGCATTTTTCAGCATATCCGCCACATCTTCGGCGTTGGTTTCGCGGTATTCGCCCATTTCTTCATCACCAGAGGAGGCCACACCATCGGTACCAAATCCACCTGCGATAACAGAGATAAACGAGCGGTTCATCGCCTTACACATGATGTAAGACAGAATCGCACCCGATGAGCCCACGAGCGCACCTGTCACGATCAGCAGATCGTTTGACAACATAAAGCCCGCTGCCGCTGCTGCCCAACCTGAGTAGGAGTTCAGCATTGAAACCACAACCGGCATATCCGCACCACCGATAGAAGCCACTAAGTGCCAGCCAAAGGCGAAGGCAATAAGTGTCATCAACAGTAGGGCTGGCATAGTGCCACCGGTTTGCACGAAGTACACTAACAGGCCAAGTGATACCAATACCGCAGCGAGGTTTAGCTTATGGCGATGTGGCAACATCAACGGTTTAGATGAAATTAATCCGCGTAATTTACCAAATGCGACGATAGAACCGGTAAAGGTTACCGCGCCGATAAAGATCCCGAGGAAGACTTCCACTAAGTGAATGTTGAGCATAGCGCCAGTCATATGCGCGTTTTCAGCCGCTTTTGCCGCTTCGCTCAGCGCATTCTGCACGGCTGCGAGAGTGGAATTCATGTCCCCACCCACGGCTACAACCACTTGTGATACTTGTTCTGGATGTAAGTCGATAAAGCTGTTAAAGCCCACTAACACCGCGGCCATACCCACAAAACTGTGGAGCACCGCGACGAGTTCAGGCATTTCCGTCATTTCGACTTTAAGTGCTAAACGCACGCCGATGGCACCACCAATCACCATGGCGACAATAATCCAGGCGACACCGCTGGTGTCAGGATTAAAAATGGTCGCCAGTAGGGCAATGGCCATACCTGTGATACCAAATAAATTGCCGTGTTTGGCCGTTTCTTGTTTCGACAATCCAGCGAGACTGAAGATAAAGAGCACGGCGGCAATGATGTAAGCTGCTGTTACCAGTCCTTGAGACACGTTATACCCCCTTAATCCTTACGGAACATCTTCAGCATGCGCTGAGTGACGGTAAAACCGCCGAAGATGTTAATACTGGCGATCAGCACGGCGATAAACGCCAACACAGTGACCAAGGTTGAGCCTTGACCAATTTGCAGCAAAGCACCGACCACGATAATGCCTGAAATTGCGTTAGTCACTGACATCAAAGGCGTATGCAGTGAGTGGGACACGTTCCACACCACGTAATAGCCCACCACGCAGGACAGAATAAATACCGTAAAGTGGGATAAAAACTCGGCTGGCGCTACTGAGGCCACAGCGGCAAACCCCGCTGCACCAAGGGCAGCGAGAATATACTTGAGTTTTGAAGGCGCTTTGGTTTGGGCAGATTTCACTTCCACCTTAGCGGTAGGTTTCGCGGGGGCAGCTGACACCGAAATAGGTGGTGGCGGGAAGGTAACTTCGCCTTCTTTCACGACTGTCATGTTGCGCATGACCACATCATCGAAGCTGATGCTGGCAATACCGTTTTTCTCTTTACACATTAACTTCATCAGGTTGACTAAGTTAGTGCCGTAAAGCTGAGACGATTGTGCAGGCAAGCGGCCGGGAAGATCGGTAAAGCCGATGACTTTGACGCCATTCTCAGTGACAAAGAGTTCGCCAGGCTGGGTGTATTCACAGTTACCGCCCGCTTGTGCTGCCATATCGACAATCACAGAGCCGCTCTTCATACTGTCGACCATGGCTTTGGTGATGAGCTTAGGTGCAGGACGGCCTGGGATCAGCGCAGTGGTAATGATGATATCGACTTCTTTGGCTTGCTCGGCAAATAGCGCCATTTCGGCAGCGATAAACTCGTCCGACATGGTTTTAGCGTAACCGTCCGATGAGCTGCCATCTTCATTGGTGAAGTCCAGCTTAAGGAACTGGCCACCCATGGATTCGATTTGTTCGGCCACTTCTAAACGCGTGTCGAAGGCGCGAACGATAGCCCCTAAAGAACCTGCGGTACCAATGGCTGCAAGGCCTGCCACACCGGCACCAATCACCAGCACTTTGGCCGGAGGGACTTTACCTGCGGCGGTAATTTGTCCGGTAAAGAAACGGCCAAAGTGGTGCGCGGCTTCAACTACGGCGCGATAACCGCCGATATTTGCCATAGAAGAGAGAGCATCGAGGGATTGGGCACGGGAAATACGTGGCACCATGTCCATCGCCATCACATTGATGTTGCGTTTAGACAGTTTCTCGACCAACTCAGCATTTTGAGCGGGCCAGATGAAGCTGATTAAGGTCGCGCCTTCTTTAATTTGCGCAATTTCAGCATCGGTCGGTGCATTGACTTTAAAAATCAGATCCGCTTGCCAAACCTCTGTCGTGATCTTCGCGCCAGCTGCTTCAAAAGCGGCATCGTCAAAGCTAGACAGTAAGCCAGCATTGGCCTCAACAACAACTTCAAAGCCGAGCTTTTTAAGCTGTTCGACGGTGGCTGGAGTCGCGGCGACCCGAGTTTCACCGACGAGACTCTCTCTCGGTATTCCAATCTGCATGATTACTCCCTGATGGTTTATATAATCGTTCCGCCTGAGTGCTTCCCTTGAGCTAAACCTAGGTAGGGCTAGGCCGCGATAAGAATGAACTCGTCTATTCAATTGTGGCAGTTAGTTAGCGCATTCAAACTTGGTATAAAATTTGTTTTTTAAAACAAACTTCTTAGCGAGCAACAAAAGGTCACAGTACTGCAGGCTCGTACCATTGTGGCAATACTTTGGTTTGACACAAGCGCATATTGCTCAAGCTAGTCGATTCTGCACTGGTCGTATCAAAAAGTTTTAACCAGTGCACACTTTTGTAGCTTAATTTTTGCACTTTGTATATTCCAAAATGGAATTAAAAATCAAATTTTATTCTTTTTTGCTTTTCCAAATCCACGTTAATCTGCTGGGTATTACACTGTCATAGGGCCGTCTCATGTTGTTAAAAGAACTTTCATCACTGGCTTCACCCCTGTCGCAACCGCAGGTCGACAAGCTGAAACAACTCACCGCGGAATTAAATGCCGTGCAACTTGCTTGGGTGAGTGGTTATTTAGCCGCAACAGCCAATGCGGGAGGGAATCAAGCCCAGCTAGTGCCAGTGTCTGATACACAGGCAGCGCAGACTGTAACCATTCTCTATGGCAGCCAAACCGGCAATGGTCGTGGCATTGCCAAAGCCTTGGCCGAAAAGGCTAAAGCACAGGGCTATAGCGTGAATTTAGCCTCCATGGGTGAATACAATGTGCGCCAGCTCAAGCAAGAAAATTTGTTATTGCTGGTGGTCAGTACCCATGGTGAGGGTGAAGCGCCGGATGATGCGATTGAATTACATAAGTTTTTAGCATCAAAACGCGCACCTCAATTAAGCAACTTACATTACTCAGTGTTGGCTTTAGGTGATTCGAGCTATGAGTTCTTCTGCCAAACCGGTAAAGACTTTGATGCGCGGCTTTCGGCATTAGGCGCTAAAGCCTTATTGCCGTTGGTTGAGTGTGATGTGGACTATGAGGCTGCGGCCGGACAGTGGCACGCCGATGTGCTTACTGCGGTTAAGCCACTCATTCAAACCACGGCTAATGTGGTGGCACTGAATGAAATTAATTCAACTTCGGCGCAAGTTGCCTGCGAGGGCGAATTTACTAAGCAAAACCCTTACAGTGCCGAAGTGTTGGTGAGCCAAAAGATCACCGGACGCGATTCAGACAGAGATGTGCGCCACGTTGAAATTGATTTAGGTGAATCAGGCTTACGCTATGAAGTCGGTGATGCCCTTGGGGTGTGGTTTAGCAATAGCGAAACCTTAGTCGATGAGATTTTGGCGGGCTTAGGGTTAGCGGCCGATGCCAAGGTGACTGTCGCTAATGAGTCAATCAGCCTCAAGCAAGCCTTGATCGAGAAGAAAGAACTGACGCAGTTGTATCCTGGTTTAGTCAAAACTTGGGCCGAGTTGTCCGCAAGTCCTGAGCTACTTACTATTAGCGAAGATAAAGAGCAGGTTCGTCAGTTTATCTTACATCATCAGTTTGCCGACTTAGTGGCGAACTATCAGCTCAAGGCCGATGCTCATCTCGACGCTAACAAGTTAGTTGAGTTATTACGCCCATTAACGCCAAGACTTTACTCCATCGCCTCGAGCCAGAGTGAGGTTGATACGGAAGTGCATTTAACCGTGGCATTGGTGGAAGATGAACATCAAGGGCAAACGCGTTTTGGCGGCGCATCGCACTTCTTAGCCTCGGCGCAGGAAGGCGCCGAAGTAAAAGTGTATGTTGAACCGAACAAGCATTTCCGTTTACCTGAAGATCCACAAACGCCGGTAATCATGATTGGTCCAGGCACAGGGGTTGCACCGTTTCGCGCCTTTATGCAGGAGCGCGTGGCACAAGGCGCTGAGGGCGATAGCTGGTTATTCTTCGGCAACCCGCATTTTGAACAGGACTTCCTGTATCAAACCGAGTGGCAACAATATTTGAAAAACGGCGATTTAACCCGTATCGATGTGGCATTTTCGCGGGATCAAGCCCATAAGATTTACGTGCAGCACCGCATTAAAGAACAGGGACAAACCCTGTGGCAATGGCTGCAAAATGGCGCGCATCTTTATATTTGTGGTGATGCCGAGCGTATGGCTAAAGACGTACACCAAGCCTTATTAGCGGTTGCGGTGGAGTTTGGCGGACTGTCGAGCGAGGCGGCGGAAGAATATTTCGAGACCCTGCGCAGTCATAAACGTTACCAAAAAGACGTGTACTAATTAATCGATCCCAAAGATAGAGAGCAGTATCCACGGAGATACTGCCGCCGACCGAATTTTAAGAGGCAGTTGCCATGAGTGAGCAAAAGTTAGCATTAAACGAATACCTAAAGACCGACAGTGATTATCTGCGTGGCACCATTAAAGAGGGATTAGATTCCTCGGTGACGGGCAGTTTTAGCGACGGCGATCAGCAATTGATCAAATTCCACGGCTTCTATCAGCAGGATGACCGTGATTTGCGTAACGAGCGTAAAGAGCAAAAACTCGAACCTTTATATAGCTTTATGTTACGTGCCCGTGTGCCTGGCGGGGTGTGTACGCCTAAGCAATGGTTAGGCGTAGATGAAATTGCTTCGACGCTCACCAGCTCTAACAGTATTCGTTTAACGACGCGTCAGACGTTCCAATACCACGGCATTCCAAAGCGTAACCTGAAGACCATTATCCAAGGCTTGGATCGTGAAGCTCTGGATTCTATCGCTGCCTGTGGTGACGTTAATCGTAACGTGATGTGTAACCCCAATCCGGTGGAATCTAAGCTGCATGCGCAGGCCTATGAAGTGGCGAAAAAGCTGTCGGATCACCTGCTGCCGCACACTCGTGCTTACGCCGAGATTTGGTTAGACGAAGAGAAATTACTGACTACAGAAGACGAAACCGTAGAACCTGTATACGGCAAAACCTACTTACCACGTAAGTTTAAAATGGCCGTGGCCGTACCGCCTGATAACGATGTTGATGTCTACACTAACGACTTAGGCTTTATTGCCGTGGCTGAAAATGGCGAATTAGTCGGTTTTAATCTGACCGCAGGTGGCGGCATGGGCTCGACCCACGGAGAGGTAGAAACCTTCCCACGCTTAGCCGATGACTTTGGTTTTATTAAAACCGAAGATGTGATGAAGTTTGCCGAAGCTGTGATGACAGTGCAGCGTGACTGGGGTAATCGTACCAACCGTAAGCGTTCACGCCTGAAATACACCATCGTCGACCATGGCTATGAGAAGTTTAAGGCCGAAGTGGAAGCCCGTGCCGGCGTTAAGTTTGAACCCAAGCGCGATGTGGTGATTGGCGATCGCGGCGATCGTTACGGCTGGGTAGAAGGTGTCGATGGTAAGTGGCATTTAACCCTGTTTATCGAAAGCGGCCGTATCAAAGACTTGCCGGGTAAGAGCTTGCAAACTGGTATGCGTGAAATCGCTAAGATCCACAAGGGTGATTTCCGTATGACCTCAAACCAGAATATGATTATCGCGGGTGTGGCGCCCGAGGATAAAGCGACTATCGAAGGGCTTGCCCGTAAACACGGTTTACTCGGCCAAGTGTTGACACAAACCCGTGGTCATTCGATTGCCTGTGTGGCCTTGCCAACTTGTCCATTGGCAATGGCGGAAGCTGAGCGTTATTTCCCTGAATTTATTGACCATATTGATGCGCTGCAAGCAAAGAATGGCATTAGCGATCAAGCCATTGTGGTGCGTATGACGGGCTGTCCAAATGGTTGCGCCCGCCCATTTGCCGCCGAAATCGGCTTAGTGGGTAAGGCGCCGGGTCGCTATAACCTGTATCTCGGGGCGAACTTCGAAGGTACTCGTCTGAATAAAATGTACAGAGAGAATATCCAAGAGGCTGAGATCCTTGCTGAATTGGATGCATTATTTGCCCGCTACGCGATTGAGCGAAATGCAGGCGAAACCTTTGGTAACTTCACCGTCCGCACGGGCGTAGTGAAGGCGGTTATCGATGCCGCTAAGGATTTCCATGGCTGATCTTGATTCTGGGGCAACGGGTTCTGGCTTGCCGAACGCGTTGCAGAGCGTGGTAAGTCACAGCGAACTTAACGCGCTGCTAACGGCACCTAAGGATGTGCAGCGAGCGGAACTGGAACGCATTAATCGCTTCTTAGCTGGCTTGACGGCTCAAGAGCGAGTGCTCTGGGGCTTAGCCTATTTGCCGGGTAATCACGCGCTGTCATCCAGTTTTGGGATCCAGGCGGCGGTGATGTTGCATATGGTGAGTCAGGTGCAATCGGATATTCCGGTGATTTTAACGGATACTGGATACCTCTTTCCTGAGACATATCAGTTTATTGACCAGCTTACCGAGCGTTTATCCTT
Organism: Shewanella sp. 8A; assembly: GCF_023475945.1. Taxonomy (NCBI): domain Bacteria; kingdom Pseudomonadati; phylum Pseudomonadota; class Gammaproteobacteria; order Alteromonadales; family Shewanellaceae; genus Shewanella; species Shewanella sp. 8A. Next base: position 119,007 of record NZ_JAMDJP010000004.1, on the reverse strand, counting down.
AAACCTTAAGGTTTACCAAGCGCCGATGACGGCGGCATGGCAGGAGGCGCGCTTTGGCCAATTGTGGGAGCAGGGCTTAGAGGGTCTTGAACGTTATAATCGACTGAATAAAGTGGAGCCGATGCAACGTGCTTTGGCGGAACTTGAAGTAGGCACTTGGTTTGCGGGACTTCGCCGGAGCCAGTCGAGCACTCGCGAAGAGTTACCGATATTGGCTATCCACGGTACTCGCTTTAAGCTGCTGCCGATTATCGAATGGTCGAACAAAGATGTGCATCTGTATTTGACTCAATTTGACTTGCCTTACCATCCTCTATGGGAGCAAGGTTATGTTTCTGTTGGGGATACCCATTCTACTAAACCCTTAGAATTAGGGATGTCTGAAGAAGAAACACGCTTTAATGGCTTAAAACGCGAATGCGGTCTGCATTACGAAATATAGCCATCTATTTGATTAAATAGAAAAATGCCACAGTATTCCCTGTGGCATTTTTTATTTTATGCCACTAAAAGAGTATTTTGCTTAATTTTAAAGCGGTTTGGCCGTTAAGGTATTTTGTATGTCATTCTGCCGTCATCAAAGTCAGATAAATTGTATTTTCATAGAGTTAGTTAAGATGTGTTTGCCTGAATTAAATTTTTTGTACATTTTTACTCACAGGGTTATGCACATTAGAATGTTCTGAGCTATATTACAAAGTTCCCGTAGATGGTTTTGAGGGAGTTTACTGCGCAGATCTGCTTTAGTCGGTATTTTGCCAAGTTAAGTTGTTGAATATCGTTATTTATGGGCTTAGTTTGCTGTGTAACGATATAACGAGACGGAAAACAGTAGCACTTCCAAAGGACCTTGCTCGCCGCTGCGAGTATCCAGCAGTTTGATTGACTTGCTAGCGCTTGTTAATCAGTCATTTTCACCTCGGTCAGCTGTGGTCAAAGCTGCCGAGGTTGAGCCAAATTTGTGGCATCATTAATTTATCTTCCTTATTCAATTCAGCTCGGTTTTTTGTAGTTTATGACTTACTATCATCGGCTTACACTTTGCTATTCTACTGTAAGCAAAAAATCTCTTAGACTAACAGTTAGTTTGGATGGCGTGATTGATGAGGATAATTAAATGACCGCCCCTTTGTATGCCATGCGCGATCATGTCAATCGTCCCCAAGTTAATCATCCAAACCCTAAGCCTAAGATGCGCGGTGTTAAGCGTGTATTTATTTGGTTAGCCAAATTGGTTTTGGGTTTATTTTTCGCCTCTATTTTAAGTGTGGTACTACTCCGTTTTATCGATCCTCCGATGTGGAGTTGGCGAATAGAGCGGGCGTTGTTTCCGCCCGCACCGATTAGTGAGGTTAGGCATCAATGGCGCTCGCTTGAGCAAATCTCCCCTGAACTGCAATTAGCCGTGATTGCCGCAGAAGATCAAAAGTTTGCTGGCCACAGTGGTTTTGATTTAGACGCGATTAGTTCGGCCATCGAATACAATCAAAAAGGTAAAAAGGTTCGTGGGGCCAGTACCTTAAGCCAGCAAGCGGCAAAAAATCTGTTTATGTGGTCGAGCCGTAGTTTTATCCGTAAGGGCATAGAGGCGTGGTTTACCCTGTTAATGGAACTGTTTTGGGATAAGGCGCGTATCCTTGAGGTATACCTTAATATTGTTGAATTTGGTCCTGGGATTTATGGTGCCGAAGCGGCAGCAAAGCATTATTTTGGCAAGAGTGCAGCCAAATTAACTCGTTATGAGGCGTCATTATTGGCTGCAGTTTTACCAAACCCTTGGCGTTATAAAGTCTCCCCTCCTTCTTCCTATGTTGAACAACGTTCCGCTTGGATCCGCAAGCAAATGCGTCAGTTAGGTGAGGTGACACTCAAAAAAGTCGGTGAGGCACAATAAATTTGCGATTGTGATTTTGTTATTAAATTGTAATTATGCATCTCTGATGAGTAGGATGAGTGTTAGGCGTTCGAATGATCCAAGGAATAAACGATGTTTGAGTTTAATTTTGAGCGAGATATGGCTTTACTGCGTGAAGAATATGCTAGAGATGCAAAAATCAATATTCAACACGTCTGGCAGAATGAAACCGCAGCTGTCATTGCTAACACACTTGCTAGTGAAGTGAGTTTTGATAATGCAATGTTTGTCGACAATAAGCCAATGAGAGTGTCGGATCAACAAATACGCCAATTACCGATTGAAGCTCAGAAAGATTTACAGCAAAAAATATTACACAATGCTGCAAATGGGATTGGTTTTTTATATGGAAGTCATCTCGTAGGAGGCTTAGATGGAAAGCCTTCACCTGAATTACTTACATCGCTACATCGTTTTATTAACAGCCCTGACATGTTTAAATTTATTCAAACGATTACGGGCATTGAAGGTATTTGTTATGCCTCACTGCAGGCGAGTCGTTATATTCAAGGGAATTTCTTAACAAGACATAATGATGTTGTCGAAAGTGAGGGTCGTAAAGTTGCTTTTGTTTTTGGCTTTACTCCAGAATGGCATCCTGATTGGGGTGGTCTGCTGCAGTTTTATACTCCTAAAGGTGTGCTGACTGATACCTGGGTGCCAACCTTTAATAATTTGGCATTATTCGATGTCCATCATCCCCATTCAGTTTCATTTGTCGCGCCGTTTGCAAAGCGCCCACGCTTTTCTGTAACAGGATGGTTTCGAACGATTGCGCCCAGTAACCAGTAAATAGGAAGCTTCTGACACATGCCGCGATTAGCGTCAAAGACGTTTTAATGGTAGATTATCGCGGATTTTTGCATATTAATGAGTTCTTATTTGCTATTCGTTATTTCTTAGCTTATCCGTTCTCAAGATTAGTTATAATAAGCTTTTGATTTTGCAATGTTGATGTAATAAGGAATGACAATAGGTCAGTATTTAAATGCCGAAGGTAAGTGCTTTCGGTATTATTTTTGTCACTTTGACGGTAATTAAATGGAGTTTTAGATGAAAAAGATTGTTATTGCTGCGGCAATTATTGCAGCGGGGGCGGGTGCTTATTGGTACACTCAACACGGAAGTAGCTCGAGTGCTTCAGCCAATCCTTTGCTAGATTATATTCCAGCCGATACCCCTGTGTTTACTGGCCAGTTAAAGCCGTTTCCACTGAAAAACTACCTGCAATCGATTTCTAGCAATTACCAGCAATATTCAACTGATTCCTTAGCTCAGTTAGGCGATTTGGATAGCCCAATGGCTAAGTTTTTTGTGAGTATTTACAAGCAATATATGGATGGAATGAAAGATCCTACCGCATTGCTTAAGACTTTCGGTTTACCGAATGAGATCAAGCCTTATTTTTATACCTTAGGTGTAGTGCCTGTTCTTAAAACAGATATTAATCAAATTGATGCATTCTGGGCTGTACTGGATAAAGCCGAACAAGAAAGTGGTTATACCCACGAAAAGCGTACTTTAGCAGGGATTGACTACCGTGCTTATTCGTTTGCCGAAGAAGGTTCAACTGATAAAGCTGACCTATTATTTGCCCATAAAGATGGCATTTTAACGGTCACATTCTCGGCTTCCTCTATCGAGCCTGAAGTATTGGAAATGGCTTTAGGATTGAAGAAACCCGCCCAATCTTTAGCCGCATCTGGCATGTTGCAAGAGATCATTAAAACCCATGGTTTTATGGACGATAGCATCAGCTTTATCAACCATGTTGAGATTGTTAAAGCGATAACCTCTCAAGATGGCAATATGTTAGCTAAACAGCTCACCAAGTTCTTAGCAGAAGAAAGCCAAGGTGAAGATCCGTTAGCGCAAATCCGTACACCAGAATGTCGCACTGAGTTAACCGCGATTGCGGCTAACTGGCCGCGCACAGTGGGAGGTTTAACCGCATTCACGTCGACTGAAAAAGAAAGCCATATGGCGGCTTCTTTTGTGATTGAAAGCAAAAACCAAGCAATTTTAACGGCATTACAAAAAATGCGCGGCTTTATTCCTGCCCATTTAGCGGATATTAACAGCACTATTTTCTCGATGGGCCTTGGGATTGATGTTAATGAAGTAGCGCCTTCGCTCACCGCTATTTGGGATGATCTGCAAAAGCCACAGTTGACCTGCGCGCCTCTGGCCGAGCTACAGGCTGAATTAAGCCAGCAAAGCCCTGCGATGTTGGGTATGTTTACCGGCATGGCTAATGGTGTTAAAGGCCTGAGTGTGTCATTACTCGACTATAAGATGAGTTCACAGGATCAAGAGCCTAAACTCGAAAGTTTAGATGCCTTAATCAGTTTAACCGCTGATAATCCTTCAATGTTATTCAACATGGTTAAGCCTTTTGCCCCTATGTTGGCTGAACTGCAAGTCGCGGATAATGGTGAACCCACTGATTTATCTCCACTATTAATGTTGCCGCCAGAACTTAATATCAAACCGATGTTGGCGATTAAGGGACAACACTTAGTGGTTTACTCTGGGGATAGAGGTTTAGCGTTAGCCAATAAACTGGCGAGCGAAAAACCATCAGCCAATGGCCTTTACAGCATGTCAGCCGACTACGGTAAGATGTTTACCCCAGTGCTGACGCTGTTAGAAATGACTGGTGAACCAGTGCCTGAAGAGCTGCAAGCATTGAAAGACTATAATATGCGCGTGCAAATGAGTTTTGATGTGAATAAACAAGGTCTGGTTTTTGGCTCTGTGATGAACTCAAAGGCAAGCGATAAGAAATAAACTTATCACTCCACCGCATTTTAAAGCCAGCAAATTGCTGGCTTTTTACTAATGAGATTGGGCTAATTTGGTTTGTCGACCGTTAGTTGGATCTACGGCTTTGGGTTTGGCTGATTTAACTAAACTTACGAGTCCTTGCCATTCAATATCATTGTTTTGTGGTAACCAAATATCGGGCTCAGTGCCTTTTCCCGACAGCAACTCGCCTTTAGCATCATAGGTGAGAGAGCTACTAAATCGAATCTCTAAGTCACTATTTGGCAAGGTAAATTGATATTGTCTGGCAAAATCCCCAGAGGTTTTTTCGCCGATTAAATTCACTCTCGACCATGCTTTAGTCCGGTAGGCGATCCACTCGCATTCTTGCTTACACAAGGGACTGACAAGTAGTGCAAGACGATTATTGCCTTCGGTGAGGACTTCAGGTTTGGTGCGAACAAACCAAGGACTAAACCGGCTTTTATCGATAGTTGGTAGCCGCCGTGTCAACACGTTAAGTCGCGCAGGGCTGAGTTCAAGTTCATCAAGCGGTTTAAAATTCAACGGTTTTAAATAATCGTTTCTAAGTTCTGGCGAGCGTCGATAATGGGCAAACCCCATGATTTTTTCGACCGCTGAATGAGGTGGTATGTCCATGGCGGGCATATCCTGATAACGCGAGAGCATGGTCAGTAACTTAGGACTAAATCCCTTCGCTTGCCTGAGATCGACAATCAGTAATGGCTGCTCCATACCTTTACGTAATTCTTCTTGTTGTATTTTATCGAGTTCAAAAGCATAGAGGTCATCTATTTTGAGTCGAGCCGTGGTTGGATTTATCTGTTCTAGTGAATAGTCAGGTTTTGAGACCGTAGTCGGCCCTAAGTCATCAAGTTGAGTGAGTAGGCGTTCAAAGCTTATCTCTGTGTCGTCTTCAATCGGTTTAACTATCGTTTTAGAAGGGGGAGGCAGGGCAATAGTGACCTGCGTTGTCTGCAAATCATCATTTATCAAACTAATAATCACATAAGGTTTGATGCTTAAGCCTAAGTCTTCCCGCAGTAGGTTGAGTCGTTTAAGCCAAATCAGCTGCATTTCTTGGCTATTTTTTGCAGGCTCTGACAGATAGGCTTGGCTGGCTGAAATCCACTTACTTAAGGGGATGCCATCAATATGGGTGATAAAAGGATACTCGGCACTAATAGGATTATTTTTATGGTCTAAGGCAAGCCATTGTTCGTTGACGGGTCTCAGTGTTAAGGGTAAGTCGGCGCTACTATTGTCAACCTTCGCAACTTGAGCACCAGGATCTTTTAAGGCGTTAAGCAGTTTTGTAAGCTCCGCTGCGAACCGTTCTGTAGGAACAAGATCTTGGTATTGCTCAGTCATCAGTCCAGCAAGTCGTTCGAGTTGGTTGTCATTATGTTGTGGATCCAACGCATAAAATGCGGAGTGTTGTTCAATTTGATTGAGCAGAATATAGAGATCTTGGCGAATATCTTTTGTCGTTAACGTGGGTTGTTCTTTTTCAGGAATAGCAAAAAACGCGAGCCTTATAAGGCTCGCGCAAATAATCATGCTCAGCAAAGTTATTACCGTTCGATAGCTAAAACTCATATTCCTCCATGATGACCCTTACTGCTAAAAAGGTGTGCGACTATCGATGTAAATACCGCAGTTGGCAATAAAAATCATCATTAAGCTCCCTTAGGTTGCTCGCACTTGAGCAATTTAGCAGCAGTTTGTTTGTGTCAGCATAGAATTATGGCTGTTTTTTGTGCTGTGTCACGTCCTAGAGAATATCGTTGAGTGATACACCGATCCCAATACGTTGATTATGATGGTTATAGTCGATCAGGCTTTCACCGTAGCCATTAAAGTATTGAGTATAAAGGCGTAAGTTACCTATGATGGGATAGCTCCAAGTGATCTCTGCTGAACCTCGGTCAATATCTTTAAAGTTAGTTTTAACGGTGAGAGTGAATCTATGCTCATCAATCCCATACACGCCAACAAATTCAGCATTGCCAATATACTCATCAATATTGGGATTATCATCGCCACGGGCTTGGTGGATGTCTGTTTTTTCATCCTCAGGAATGCGCCACCACACCTTAGTTGAAAACGCCAGTGGGCCAGCATCAAAGATCATCGTGCCATAGATGCGGTTCCAACTACGGGATAATAAACCTGCTTTACCATTAGATTGGTGGACAGCGCCCAATCCCCAAAACGAGTTTGTCACACCGCCAATTTTCCAATCATTATTGAATAGCATAAAGATTTCGGGTTCGTGGTTTGTTTCACGAAAGGGTGAAGATATTTCCTTATTGTATACCTGCCAATAGGATTGATTAGTATAGGCAAAAAATAGGTGACCATTATCACCAAAGACATTGTACCAAATTGGAAACTTAAAGCTTATCTGAAACTTAGCTTCCATCTCATCGAGTTCATAGTTTGTTCCGGCGGCCTCCCCTGCATAGGGTTTCATATTCGGATCAGGATTATAGGTCGCGGGTAAAATGTAATTGACTTTATGCGGCGTTATTACAAATGGACGCTCTGAAGTCGCTAGTTCATCCTTAACGCGATCTTTGATTAAAGATTCCTCTGCCTGTAACCCTGTACAAGTTAGCAGTCCGATTAATGCGATACCTTGATAAAATGGGGACATCGACTCTCCTTGATGTGTCTGTTTGCTTTATCTTTATTTACCGAGCTTAACATTAGTCTGTGGATCTTTTGTGAGAAATACTGTCACTTGTACTACTTAACTTGAGTGAAACTGCATTTCTTCTTATGCGTTAACGCGCTGACTGAGTAGATTTTTTAGCAATAACATAGTGCTGTTATGTGAGGTGATGCAAGTTTAGGTTGCATTCATATTCGCCCTGTTATCATGTTTTATTTAGTTATTTCAAATGATTAACTTATTTTAGCCAGTATGGTGCTTTTACCAACCTCGTTTATAGTTAACTGGCTTAATTCAAATTCGGTTGTTATTTCTTTTTGGTATAACAATTAATGATTTTATATTTATTATGGAATATAACTGGCGCTATATTGCTACACATTGATCTCATATCGGGGAATGTGATGGAAATTTTATCTTTACCAGGCCAAAGCGCTAAGGGCAAAGTCTGGCTGGTTGGCGCGGGCCCCGGCGATGTGGAGTTATTAACCCTTAAAGCGTGGCGCATTCTAAAGTCTGCCGATGCGGTGTTATACGATGCGCTCGTCAGCCAAGATGTCCTCGATTTGATCCCTAAAGATGCTGAAAAAATTGCCGTCGGTAAGCGTGCAGGCAAGCATAGCGCGGCGCAAGATGAAATTAATCAGTTACTGGTGACGAAAGCCTATACCCGTAAAAACGTGGTACGCCTCAAGGGCGGCGATCCGTTTATTTTTGGTCGTGGTGGTGAAGAGTTACAAACCTTAGTCGAAGCGGGCGTCGAATTTGAAGTGGTTCCCGGGATTACCGCCGCCAGCGGCACTTCGGCATATGCGGGTATTCCATTAACCCACAGGGATTATGCCCAAGGGGTAACGTTTATTACTGGCCATTGCCAGTTAGAAAGCCGTCCGATGGATTGGCAGGGTTATGCTAATCCCAACAATACCTTAGTTGTATATATGGGGATTTTAAACGCGGGCATTATCCGTCAAGGGTTAATCAACGCAGGTCGTAGCCCAGAGACACCAGTGGCCATCGTCTCGAAGGCGACCACTCAGTCGCAGCTACGTTTTATTGGGCAATTAGATTCACTCGAACAACTTGCTGCTGATCCGCAGTTGCAAATGCCCGCATTAATGATTATTGGCGAAGTGGTGGGGTTGTCCGAAACCTTAAATTGGTTTCAGCCCAAGGGCGAAGGCCTGCTGCCGCTTGACGCTTTAAATACGACCAAAGTTGCAGCAAAAATTTAGTTAAATCAGAACATTTTTTAGAAATAGTTAAGTTAAATCCAGCTGCCTGTCGCAGCCCATTTTAGGTAAACGGAGAAGAGTATGGCCGGGCGTGAATTAAGCCACTTACAACAACTGGAAGCCGAAAGCATTCAGATCATTCGGGAAGTCGCAGCCGAATTCGATAATCCAGTCATGTTGTATTCCATCGGAAAAGATTCTTCGGTGATGTTACATCTTGCGCGTAAAGCTTTTTATCCCGGCAAGATCCCATTCCCCTTGCTGCATGTGGATACGGGCTGGAAATTCAAAGAGATGATCGCCTTTCGTGATGCGCAGGCGAAAAAATTTGGCTTTGAATTATTAACTCACACTAACCCAGAAGGCGTTGCCCAAGGGATTAACCCCTTCGACCATGGTAGTGCAAAACACACTGACATAATGAAAACCCAAGGCTTAAAACAAGCCTTAAACCAATATGGTTTTGATGCCGCTTTTGGTGGTGCGCGTCGTGATGAGGAAAAATCCCGCGCGAAGGAGCGAGTGTATTCGTTCCGCGACCGTCACCATAGATGGGATCCTAAGAATCAGCGCCCTGAACTGTGGCGCACCTATAACGGCGCGGTGAACAAGGGCGAAAGTATTCGTGTCTTCCCATTATCGAATTGGACTGAACTCGATATTTGGCAATATATCTATCAAGAAAACATTGAGTTAGTGCCCCTGTATTTTGCGGCTGAGCGCCCTGTGGTTGAGCGTGGTGGTCAGTTGATTATGGCCGACGATGAGCGCATGAAGCTCGAAGAAGGCGAAACCATCAAGCATGAGGTAGTGCGTTTTAGAACCTTAGGTTGCTATCCATTAACGGCGGCGATGCATTCGCAGGCAGATAATCTCGAAAAAATCATCGAAGAAATGCTGTTAACTCGCTCGAGCGAACGCCAAGGGCGGTTGATTGACTCGGACCAGAGTGCATCGATGGAGCAGAAGAAACGCCAAGGTTATTTCTAAACTAAGGCATTTCGAGCGAAGGTTCAGAGACAGATTAAACCGATTTCGTGAATGTCCCGATGAAGGCTTTTAGAGCAATCAAGTACCAGCAGACTTCACGAACAGTTGAGCAAGATAAGAGTGAGATAAAGATGGATAAAGCGGTCAATAAAACTAATCGTATGGCGGCAGAAATCAGCCAGCATGGAGTAAAAGAATATCTAGCCCAGCAGCAACATAAAGGTTTGTTGCGCTTTTTAACCTGCGGCAGCGTAGACGATGGCAAGAGCACCTTGATTGGCCGTTTATTGCATGACAGTGCGCAGATATATGAAGACCAATTAGCCAGCTTAAAAAATGATAGTGCTAAGATGGGTACAACGGGCGAAGCAATCGACTTAGCTTTGCTGGTAGATGGTCTACAAGCAGAGCGTGAGCAGGGCATTACTATCGATGTGGCTTATCGTTATTTTTCAAGTGATAAGCGCAAGTTCATTATCGCCGACACCCCAGGCCATGAGCAGTACACCCGTAATATGGCGACTGGCGCCTCAACCTGTGACTTAGCGGTGATTTTAGTCGATGCGCGTTACGGCGTGCAGACCCAAACCAAGCGTCATGCCTTTATTGCCTCTTTGCTGGGTATTCGCCACTTTGTGGTCGCGGTCAATAAGATGGATTTACTCGGGTTCGATGAGCAAGTATTCAATCGTATTCGTAATGATTTCAGTGAGTTTGTTAAAGGCTTTGGTGAGTTAGATATTCACTTTGTGCCCTTATCCGCACTCAATGGCGACAACGTGGTCGAGCCAAGTTTACATACCCCTTGGTATCAGGGCGGTACATTACTGGAATTGTTAGAAACCATTGATACCCAACGTGAACTGAGTGCCTTACCCGTGCGCTTCCCGGTGCAATATGTGTCGCGTCCAAATCTGGATTTTCGTGGTTTTGTCGGTACTTTAGCCTCTGGTGTCATCAAGGTGGGTGATGAAGTGGTAGCGCTGCCTTCGGGTAAACGCAGCAAGGTTGAGCGTATCGTGACCTTCGATGGCGATTTGGCCGAGGCAACGGCGGGGCAAGCCGTCACTCTCACCTTAGAAGATGAAATCGATATTTCCCGTGGTGATTTACTGGCTATGCCAGAGAGTGCGCCACAGGTTGCCAACCAAATCGTGGCTGACCTCGTGTGGATGGATGAAAAACCACTACAACTCGGCCAGTTATATGACATCAAGGTTGCGGGTAAAAAGACTCAAGCCTCAGTCTCGACCATAGAATATGTGGTTGATGTGAACACACTTGCGCGCAGCAGCGCCGACACACTAGGGCTTAATGCCATCGCTCGCGTGACCTTAGAGCTGACCGAAGATATCGTTTTCGATGCCTATTCTCTGGTACGTGATACTGGCGGCATGATCCTGATTGACCGTTTATCCAATGCAACAGTAGCGGCGGTGATGGTGGTATCGGGTCAACATGTGAGCAAGCAAGTGTCTTCACAATTTAGTGCCTTTGAAATTGAGTTTAATGCGCTCGTACGTAAACACTTCCCGCACTGGCAAGCGATTGATATTTCAAAGCTTGGAGCCTAATTTGTGAGTGACTTGTGGCTATTGGCGATAGTGTTGTTTGGGTTGTTGGCTGGCTTAATTGCTGGCCGCATAAACCCTGCGGTGTTGTTTTTATTTGCTTTTTTAATATGTTACCTCCTAGGTATGGTAACGCTCGACGCAGCGCTCACAAGCTTTACTAATACGGGATTAGTCACATTAGTGTTATTGGTGCTTGCGGCGACAGCGCTGGAAAAGACTTCATTGCTGGGAAAGTTAAGCCAAGTGATTGGTAATAGCTCGTTGGCGATGACAATGGCAAAGTTGGGATTTTCCACGGCTCTGCTGTCATCATTTACCAATAACACTGCCGTTGTGGCATCTTTGATTGGGGTAGTGCGTCGTAATCAGGCCCATGCGCCCGCTAAGTTATTACTGCCGCTTAACTATGCGACGATTCTTGGGGGAACGCTCACACTGATTGGTACCTCCACTAACCTTATCGTTAATTCGTTTGTGGAGAATGCGGGCTTACCTGCGCTGGGTTTCTTTGAGTTTACCCCTGTTGCAGCGTTGATTGTACTGTTAGGCATTCCGCTACTGATCATGCTGGCTAATACCTTGCCCGACAGACGGGATGAAACGACAGAAGAAGCACTGCCCTATTTACTTGAGGCCCATGTCGCTAAAGGCTCGTCTTTAGTCGGTCGCAGTGTTGTGGACAACAAGCTCAGAGCCCTAAAAAAGCTTTATTTAGTGGAGCTTGAGCGAAGCGGTATTTGTATTTGCCCGGTTCCGCCACAGTTAGTATTGCAAGCGGACGATGTACTGCGGTTCAGTGGCGCGGTGGAGTCGGTGGAGCTGTTGCATCAATTCGATGGCCTAGATTGGTTTGGTAAGCATCAGGCAAAGGGACAAAATCTAGTCGAAGCGGTATTGGCCCCTTCGTCGAGCCTAGTGGGTAGCAGCTTAAAGGAATCTCGCTTTCGCGAACAGTTTGATGCGGCGGTTATGGCGATTCGCCGTGGCCATCATCCGTTAAAGGGTGGCTTGGGCGATATCGTATTGCAGCCGGGCGATGTGTTACTGCTGACGCCGGGGGATGGTTTTAGCACCAATGCTAAGCTGAGTACCGAATTTGCCGCCGTCAGCGGACTCGATTTGAATGTGCGTTTAGACACTAAACGCAGTCGTATCGTGTTAGCCGGATTTGTGTTGACGATTGGCCTGAGTCTGGCGGGGATTTTACCCTTGGCAAAAGGATTGGTGCTATTGCTGCTCAGCTACTTTGCCATTGGCGCCGTAACCTTATCTGAACTTAAGCGCCGTTTCCCGCTCGAGTTAGTCGTGATTGTGGGCAGCGCTTTGGGGTTGGCGAACCTGATGATGAGCACAGGTCTTGCTGAGGGACTCGCTCAAGGCTTACTCGGCGCAATAAATGGTTACGGGGTGTTTGGGGCGTTTGTGGGGGTTTATTTAGTTACCTTGTTGTTGACTGAACTGGTCACCAATAACGCCGCCGCGGCCTTGGCTTTTCCTATTGCCTATGCGGTGGCGCTGAATTATGGCGTCGATCCAAGGCCCTTTATTATGGCTGTGGTGTTTGGGGCTAGCGCTAGCTTTATTTCGCCCTATGGTTATCAAACCAACTTGATGGTGTTTAATGCGGGTAACTATCGTTTTAGTGATTTTGTACGGTTAGGGCTGCCCTTATCCCTACTGTATTCGCTGATTGTGATTTTTATGGTGCCGATCATCTTTCCGTTTTAACGATGCCTTTAGTCGTTGGTTTATTAAAGGTTTGAGGAGTTTTTATGAGCAATATAGTGTGGCATCAACATAGTGTCGACCAAGCAGCCAGAGCCAAACTCAAAGGGCAGAATCCGGTATTGCTTTGGTTTACCGGGCTTTCTGGCGCAGGTAAGTCGACCCTAGCAGGTGCGCTTGAGCGTGCATTATTTGAAGCGGGCTTTCACACCTATCTGCTCGATGGCGATAATGTGCGCCACGGTCTATGTAAAGATTTGGGCTTTAGCGTGGCCGACAGGGATGAAAACCTACGCCGTGTTGGCGAGGTCGCAAAACTTATGGTGGATGCGGGCTTGGTGGTGTTATCAGCTTTTATCTCTCCCACCCGAGAAGAGCGCGATAGCATACGTGCAAGATTCCCCGCTGGACAATTTATCGAAGTGCATGTATCGACACCACTTAGCGTGTGTGAAGCGCGTGATCCCAAGGGATTGTACGTGAAAGCACGCAAGGGCGAAATCGCACATTTTACTGGGATTTCATCGCCCTATGAGGCCCCGCTCTCCGCTGAGTTGACGATTGATACCAGCAAAGGGGATTTAGCATCTCAAGTTCGGGCTTTGATTGATTATTTAACCGCAATTGACGTGATTAGCCCAAATCGCCTCACTGCGCTGGCATAGAAGCAGTCTATAACAGCTTGTTATTCAATCTTAAAGTCCTTGGCAAACAGGGCTTGAAGGGCTTTAAGGTATTCTTGGTCCTGTTTAGGAAGCACAAGCTGCGCTAGTTCATCGCCAATAGGTGTTAATCGATAATAACTAAAGAGCAAATTACCGCTCTTAGGGGTTAGCTTCATTTGAATACCTGGCATAGTGAGTTGGATGGGGGTTTTACTATTGAGTAAACCCGTTTCAAACTCACTGCTGTGGAGTATCCCCGCATCAACTAGGGTAAGAATACTGGAGTAGGGCAGACCAAATTGCGAGAGACCTAGGGTGATGTTGGTATGCTTGCGAAAATATTGGCCAATCCCGCCCGTGAGCCGATAGCCGCTAATGAGTTTTAAGCGCTGCTCATTATTCACTTTTGCTGCCATGCCTAGGGCTTTTTCGAGGATTTGCGCTTCTCTGTGCGTTAATTGCTTAAGTAGCGCTAAGGTGCGCAGGCTAAAGTTTCCTGGGTTGATGATTTCACTAGAGAGAATACGTGCCCATAGGTCTTGCATTTTTCGATTATGGATTTGCTCCGCCATCAGAAAAAATTGATGACTCCAGTCGGGATCGAGATCCACCCCCGTCATGTCGGAAGAGGTATAACTTAAGGCGAGGGCGAAAATGGTTTCAACATTTGCCTGATACTGGCTGGCGAGTTTACGCTGCCGATGCTGGGCGCGTTCGGCAATCGAGGCATTGGCTGGGCGATATTCTTCCTCACTGGCGAGACCGAGTTGACGGCCAAGTAAAAGAGCTTTTTTACGGGCAGAGACCTCCGCAGCGGGAGCGGCTTCATCCGCAAGCATTAAAATATCCGAATCCTTCATGCCTTAATCCTGTATCACTTGTCTGCTAATTTACATTGCAAATTAGGGAGAATACCCGCTCTGCCAAAAGTGTCCAGCTTAGCCGATTGTAAGCTTTAAGTCTCCGAGTTGGTTTGCTTTTATTCGCGCTTGCTAGACTAGGGCTAGAATTGCTGATTTTGTAACATTTTGATCCTCAGAGTGGTGATTTTTATTTTTGTGAGCAAGCTAGAATTACCGAATATCGAGGGATGGTTTGGCGCTAAGCCCGTGATCTATTTCATGTAAATAGATGACTAAATCACCTAGTATGCAATATCGTAATAGGCAGTTTGCTTTTTGCGTGGAAAACCTAAATATCGCTAGCGGACTCGCTATCCATAGAAGCGCATTGTTTATCTTGTGGTTACCTTCTGGATTGCGAGGCATTGAGTATCATTTTGATTGGTATATTTAGGTCAACATAAGGCCGCCGTACTTGTTTTTCTTCTGGCCGCTTTTTCTTATTTTTGTTGAGATAATAGAGGCTTAAGTGAAAAAAATTCTGATCATCTTCTCCAGTGTTCATGGTCAAACTCGTAAGATCACGAATCAGTTAGCCCAGCAACTCAAAGAGTTAGGTAATTCGGTGGTGATTGCTGATATAAAAGCTGTCCCCGCGATGGAGTCCTTCGATAAGATCATCATTGGCGCTAGTATTCGTCACGGAAAACATAATCCTGCGCTGTATGAATTTATTCAGAAACATCAGCAAATCCTGACACAAAAAGTCGGTGGATTTTTCTCTGTGAGTTTAGTTGCCCGTAAACCTGAAAAAAATACCCCTGAGACTAATCCCTATATGCAGGCGTTTTTAACTAAAACGACTTGGCGTCCTCAGTTGTTGCAAGTGTTTGGCGGTAATTTGAATTATCAGGGTTATAATGCATTTGATAGGAATATCATACGTTTTATCATGTGGTTAACTAAGGGGCCCACGGATCCTGTTACTAATGTTGAATACACTGACTGGCAAAAAGTGCATGAGTTTGGATTACAAATCCACCAAGCCTAAGCGGGCGGTTGAGGCTAACGTTGATTATCGAGGATAAACCTATATGTCGAACAAATTAACCTTGATATTCGATTTTTTGTTGGCGCGTTTGCATGTTTGGCTGGTGTTGTCCGCAAGTCTACTCATCTGCACCAGTCCGTGGATTTTTATCGGTCGAAGCCTGCGTGCTAATGCTAGCATTTGGGATTATCTGCATGTTTACCTAGGATTGGTGTGTGCTGCGTTAGGGATTTTATTTTTGTTACGTAATAGCCTCCAAGGCAAATGGCACCAGTATTTTGCCTGGCTGGTGGGCGATTGGGAACAATTGGTGCAGGATATTAAAGGCCTTTTTAAAGGCAAGCTCCCCGTAGCCGGTGGCAAAGGCTTGTTTAGTTGTATCGAAGGGATTGGCATGATACTGCTGGTCGCGACAGGATTAACTGGCGTTGTATGGTTTATTTACCAAGGAACACCACTGGCAATGACTTGGCGTGGTTATCATCAAATTTGTGCCGATGCTTTTATTGGCTTTTTAGTACTGCATATCATATTGGCCGCAACGCATGTTATTGAATTTATTAGGCAATAACTTCTGCTACTGCTGAGCGTTAGGTCCAACCTGAGTGAGTTTATCTTGCTCTAACTTACTGAAGGGACTGACTAGTATCGATTCATTTTTGATTGAGACTTGTCAGTCCGCTAAAGCATCCATTCGCAAAAAACAGAAGCTTATATTGTTACCTTAAACGCTTTTGACGGCCAAGAGCGACGGCAGCGGCAAATGCTAAGAATAACCAGTTTAGGCTACCACCAGAACTTTTAGGTGCCTGTGCATCTTTTTCAACGGCAAGATAGTTAATTAACCCAATCAGTTCGTCTAAGGTTCTGATGCTGCTTAAGTTAACTGCATATTTGTCATTAACAATAAAGGCTGGCACGCTTTCAACGCGGAATTGGTTTTGCTGGGCACGCCAAAGGGCTAGCTTTTCATCTGTGCTTTTACTGTCGGCAAGTTTGTCGTACTTCGCCGCGTCTATACCGAACTTAGCAAAGACTTGTTTAATGTCGTCACGGCTATTGATTTGCGATTCGTGCTTATGTCCAGGGGCGCTGTGGTCGTGGCCATTAGCGCCTTCTTCTCCTTGGATCGCGGCGAACATGGCATGGGTTAGAGCGTCTTTATTATCCAGCTCTTGGATGACGGCCAGCGAACGCATGACTTCAGTCCCTAAAGCACTATTCATAAAGTCGACATGCTTAGTATCAAATGCAATGCCCTTGTTTAAGTTAGCTTTGATATCAGGCAGATAATTGGTTTCCATATTGAAGCAATTATGGCAATAGAAGGAGAAAAACTCGGTAAGTTTAGGCTCACTACTCGGCGCTTTATCAGAAATTTGAGTGTAGTGAGTGCCTTCCACAAAGTTTGCGGCCAAACTGCTGAATGGTGCAACGATTAAGGCGACAGCCAAGGCGATTGGTTTGATCATAGAACCCTCAAAGTCGGTTAGATTGAATCCAGTACATTAAGTGCTATGCGTTGTGCCTAATGGTAATGGATAAGCTGATTCAATCTTGAAATTACGCTTGTGTTATACCAGCGTGAAGATGGTTTTAGGTTAGTTTGAAATGCTTAATTATCGCTGAATTAGTGCGCCGATATTGAACTAAATCTGTGATCCCGTGGGAGTTTAGACCTAGAAGTTTGCAAGACTGCAAAGGGGATCACAGATATATCAACATACGCTAAGCAATATCCCGCAGGGATTGCCAAGCCTCGCAGACTTCGCGAAAGCGGGCAGCATCACCCTCGGGTCTATCAGGATGCCATTTGAGGGCTAAACGACGCCATTGTTTGCGGATATCTCTAGGGGTTGCACTTTCATCTAACTCAAAAACTCTTAGGGCATGTCCTTTGTGCATTAAATTTACATTGAGGCCAATGTAGCTCTTATAACTGCTCCAGAAAGCCTCTAATAATTCCCTCACCACGTTTTCGCTGGTGTCGTAGTTATTCCAGTCAAGATAATATTCTCGCAGGGAAGTCTCTTCCATTATCAATAAGTTAACATTTGATGGCACGAGGCGGAAAATCTGGATTTCCATTGCTTTAACTTGTAACCATTGCTTAGGAAGAAGCATTTCTTGCAGTTCGAACAGGGCATTCATCAGTAGAAAGTTACGCTTAAATAAATCATTACCCGGGTTTTCATCTAAAGGATGGATAAGCCCTCTGCTCTGTAATTCGGTGGCGAGGTGATGGATTTTCCAACTTTGATTGGAAGCTTGTAACACCGATAGCACTGGCCAGATTAACGGATTATCCCCCTTAGTGGTCGAAAGCCTTGCCGATTGAGCTTCTGCACTGAGTGAAGGTTTTGCGAGTAGCATACTGACAGTCCCATCCTAAGTTGTTATCAAGCGAGTGTGGCGATTAAACTGAGTGTACATCTATCCATAAGATTTTTAAGGCTTTTACCTTAAATTTGCCGCTAATTACAGCGTGCTAGATGTACACTATGCCACAGTGCAAAGTGTAGGCAAAGATGGATTTTAGAGCAATTTGCCTCAAGGTCGCTTAGGCTTTGCTGGCGGGAATGGTGTTAATTTTTTTACGATGAGTGATGGGACGAGGTCGAAAGTACCCTTGTTCACTTATGCAAAACAAGGGTACTTTCGGTTAGCTTAGGCGTCAGGATTTAGATTTCAGTAAAGATAACTTCTTGTGCTAAACGTGACTTAGGTAATTTAGCATTAAAGTCTTCTTCAGAGCGATAACCAAGGGCTACAATCACAGAAGCGCACAGACCTTTTTCTCGTAAGCCTAAGACTTGATTAAGTTTAGTCGCATCGAAACCTTCGATCGGGCAAGCATCAATATCGAGCACACTGGCACCTAACATTAGGGTGCCGAGTGCTAAATAGACTTGTTTTTCCATCCAATGCTGGGCGTCTTTTAGCTCAAATTTATGCATATTGGCAAAGAAAGAGCGACCATTATGTTGGCCTTGTTTGGCTTCTTCATTGGCAAAACGGCCATCTTTGGCCTCTTGCTCTAGCACTTGCAGTAAATGGGCTTCATCGAGTTGAGTACGGGTACACAGTACTACCACATGGGAAGCATTGAGAATTTTTTGGGTATTAAAGGCGTAGTTCTCAGTCGCTTGGGCGATCAACGCTTTGCCTTCTGCCGTACCGGCAAGCACAAAGTGCCAAGGCTGTGAGTTGGTTGATGATGGGCTGAACTGTAATAAGGTCTTGATGTCGGCAATCTTGTCGGCAGGAATTGTCTTGGTTGGATCAAAGGCCTTAGTGGTGTAACGCTTTTTAGCGAGAAAACTTAAATCACTCATGTAACGGCTCCAAATCATCTAGGAATACAAAATCAACCTCAGCATTTTAAGCAGGTTTAGGCAAAAAACAATGTGATCAAAACGGCTATCAGTTTCAAAATATTTTTGAAACTGACGGTTGGTTCAGCCACTGCAAACGCTTAGGGCACCAACACGCCCTAGGTATTAAGTGAGGATATTTAGCGGTCAAAATAAACAATCTATTCGCGATCGAATCTAATGTGATGTGTTTCTATTTTATTGTTTATATGTGCTTTTTATCTTTTGTTGGCCGTTAGCTGTGCACAATAGCATTGTGAATGCATGATGTAGATCAATGATACTTGATAACAACGTTATCTCTCATGTCGCTAACGCTATTCCTTTGCTACATTTTGTTATGAAGCTTTAGTGACGGTTTCATTTGTTGGGAGGACGTGTGACAAGATTACTTATGTTGTTTATTACCTTCAGTTTATTACCCGTATCCTCTGGCTATGGAAAAGATCTGAAATTTGCTGTTGTGCCGAAATTTTATAGTGTTTTTTTTGATCAAAGTAAAACGGGCTGTATAGATGCCGCCGCTGAAATAAAAGGTGTGGAATGTGTATATCGAGGGCCAGAATCAAGCAGTGTTAGATTGCAAGACGAGGTCATAAACCAACTGATTGATGAAGGTATCGATGGGATTGCTGTCGCGGTTACGCAATCTAAGTATCTTTTCGAAAATAGCTTAAAAAGAGCTAAAGAAGCCGGTATTCCAATTGTCACCTATGATTCAGATTTTGATGCTTCCATCAACCAAGACCCCAAGAATTTTCGCTTAGCCTATATCGGTACAGACAATTTCGAATTAGGTAAATCATTAGGTGAACAATTAAAAAAATTACGGCCCAATGGAGGGACGCTTATTATGCAATCTGGGCGCCCTGATTCTCCCAATTTGAATTTAAGACTGATGGGAGTTCGCTCTGCGTTGTCGGGAAAAAAATACGATATTCCTCCAGGGAAATTACTTAATAACGAGCAGGGCTGGACAGAAGTGAGAGAACCTTTGTTTAATTTTGACCAACTTAGTCAAGCGGTTAAACAAATGGAGTCTGTTATGAAAGGCAAGCCGGTGAAAGCAGACTCTTTTATTGCTGTTGGTGGTTGGGCTCAAAATGATCCAGCGCTTTACCGTGAGATGATTGCCCCATACCAAGGAAAAATTAGCAACAAGGAGGTCGTCGTTATTATTACTGATACCTCTCCAGAGCAATTAACTATGTTGAAAGACCGCCTTGCCCATATCAACATTGGTCAAAGTCCCTATGAAATGGGCAGACAGGCCATTTTGACCTTATATAAAATTGTCACCAAACAAAAGTATCAAGAAATAATTTATACACCGGTGACATTTTGCTCTCCACAGAACTTCAATACCTGTGAAAAGCGTGCAGGAATGTAATGTCAATGAGCCTCTATTACTTAGGGGGACTCTGCAAGAATTGAGCGATTACTGCGAACATCTCGAAAAGCGACGACGGCACTTTGCGGCAAGCTGCCAGCATTTTTAGTGCAACTGACAACAATGTATATTACTTCGACAGCAATCATTGCCGAACCTCTCCAAAACACTAAGGGACAATATACCTCGTCTGAAATACACCCTTTTTTAAAGGGATTAGCGCAATTTATTGCCCTGATGCTGTCCTTGCGACTGCTGATGGTTCTTTTTTCACAATGTTAACTTTTACAAGTTGTAGGCAAACTGAAAGTGCATTATGTTGTTGATTTAAAATGGGTGGTCGGATCTACTACAATGCAATATCTTTGGACAGTTTGTATTATATGCCTTTTTCCTATTACTGTTTGGTATTTTATTTCCTTTAAAAAAATGTCGTTACTATTGGAAAGTAAATATCCTGAAAAGTGGGAAGCGTTAGGTAAAGTTGGCTATATTTACAACAATAGCCTTAGTAATTCAAATAAAGTAATTATGTTCTTATTAAAAGAGGAATATCATCAACTAAATGATGGAGATTTAAATAAAATTGCTTCCTCATGTCGAATACTGTTGATTATAGGTACTACATTAGCCGTATTTGCATTCATGATGCCAATCTTAATAGGTAAGTTTGGCTGATTAATATAAGACTAAAATCGGGTTATCTAAACCTTTCTAAACCTCAGACGATTCTTGAGTTGCTTAGCCCAAAGAGATCAGTTTTCATTGGAGGGCTGGGTAACTTTTATCATGAGGGTGGTTGCGTTAGGATGGAATTCACGATTGTATCTTCCGTCTTTTTACCAGATTTTCGATTTTGTTTGGCCACACAGGTTAGTGCCTTATACGTACTTGTTGATGTTTGGCTCGGTGGCAATTAATGATTTCAATGAGTTCATTACAAATTTTAATCTGAAACTCATGAATTAGAGCTTGGAATCTAGCTCGCTTTTGTCCCAAAGCATGCTGTGTGTTTCTTTAAAACCTGCAAGCTACACGGATGCTAAAAGGGTGAGTCATGGTGATTAGCGAGACGACCGTCCGCCCCATGGCCGCTCTTTGGCATCCATGCCATCGCGGCATTCGTGAATCCATTCACATCAGACTGGGCGGTCGAGCATCCACGGATGGACTCGCTGCGCGTCGTCGAGCAAATACCATGGTTCGCCTTTCAATTTTTAACGCGCTTCTGTCTCAAAGCATGCTGCGTGTCATCGAGCAAATACCATTGTTCACCTTTCAATGTTGTATAAGTCTTTATTTCCTGAGCACTTTACTTAAAAAGCTTTGGGTTCTGGCTTCTTTGGGGCGGGTGAATAATTCCTCGGGGATATTGGACTCCACTACATAGCCGCCATCCATAAAGATGACTCTGTCGGAAACATCGCGTGCAAAGCCCATTTCGTGGGTCACAATTACCATGGTCATGCCTTTTTGCGCTAAGTCCTTCATCACATCCAGTACATCGCCAACCATTTCGGGGTCGAGTGCCGAGGTGGGCTCGTCGAATAGCATGAGATCTGGCTCCATCGCCAGTGCGCGGGCAATGGCAACCCTTTGCTTTTGGCCACCCGAGAGACTCGAAGGATAGGCATTGGCTTTATCCTGCAAGCCCACTTGAGTGAGCAGCGTCAGCGCCTTGTTATCTGCTTCGGCTTGGGTCATTAACTTTAGGCTCACTGGCGCTAAGGTAATGTTTTGCAATACGGTTTTATGGGGGAATAGGTTGAAGTTTTGGAACACCATGCCCACTTTTTGCCGCAATTTATCGACACAGGCATCCTTGGCGGTAATGGATTGCCCTTCGATTTCAATATCCCCTTGGGTGGGTTTTTCTAACAGGTTGATGCAACGTAAAAAGGTGCTTTTACCGCTGCCGCTGGGGCCGATCACACTCACCACTTCGCCTTGGCGAATATGTTCGTTGATGCCCTTAAGGACCGCATTGTCGCCGTAACTTTTGTGTAGGTTGGTTATGTTAATCACTTTGCTTCAACCTCTTTTCGAATTTCGACAGCATAAATGTGAAGCTGTAGGTCAGGAACAGGTAAATCAGCGCACAGGTAAAGAGTGGGATACTGTCTTCAAAGGTACGACTACGGATAATCTCGCCCGCCCGCATTAAATCCACACCGCCAATAAAGCCAATTACGGCGGTTTCTTTGAGTAGCACGATAAACTCATTGCCTAACGTGGGCAGAATATTCTTAATCGCCTGCGGCAGAATAATCAGTTTCATGGTCATGGCTTGCGATAGTCCAAGCGAGCGTGCTGCTTCGGTTTGACCTTTATCGACGGCTTGGATCCCTGCGCGAATAATCTCAGAGATATAAGCGCCACTGTTTAAACCAAAGGCGATAATGGCGGCAGTAATTTTATCGACATCGAATGCGGCCAGCACGATGAAGTAAAGGATCACTAACTGCACCACCACAGGCGTGCCGCGGATTACGCCAACATAAAGTTCGGCGGGAAAGCGGATATACCACTTAGATGACATCTTCATCAGTGTGGTGCCCACGCCTAATACTGCGCCTAATAACATGGCGAAGAAGGTCACAATCAAGGTGACTTTTAAGCCGTTTAAGATCAGCAGTATGCCTATCATGCCGTCGTCGCCAATGGGACTAAACAGCGAAGTATTAATTGCTTCTAACATAGGGATCACTTGATATGGGCTGAAACGAGCGTCTGATATTGGCCGCTTTCTTTCAAGTTTTTCAGCGTGTTATTAATGCTAGTGAGGAGTTCAGGCTGCTGCTTTGACACCGCAAAGCCATAAAACTCAGCGGGGAAATCCAGCTTGATCAGTTTGAGATCGGGGTTTTTCGCCAGATAGTTCGCCGCAGGCTCGCTATCGAATAGCACTAAGTCGACTTTACCATTCTTCAGCTCCATGATGGCTTCGAAGCCTGTGTTAAAGGCGGTGACATTTTGGGTGTATTTTTTAGACATCATATCGGCGGTTGAGCCGAGCTGCACCGCAAAGTGTTTGTCTTTAATGTCATCAAGAGTATGAATTGTATCGTTATCTTTATTGACGAGCAGCACTTGAGTTGCCTCATAGTAGGGCTCCGAAAAGTTAACGCTGGCTTGGCGCTCTGGCGTGATGGTCATGCCCGAGGCAATAAAATCAATCTTGCCTGAGTTTAGCGCCACGATCAGTGAATCGAATTTCATGTTTTCGACTTTGAGCGTTTTGCCGGCATCTTTAGCGATTTGTTTGGCAAGCTCAATGTCGAAACCTTTGATTTCGTCGCCACTTTGTCCGCCAACGTATTCAAAGGGCGGGAAGGCCGCATTGGTTCCCACCACTAAAACATCGTTGCTTTTCCCACATCCAGCTAACAACAAGGTGGCACTGAGGGCTAGGCCGCCTAATAACATGGATTTTTTCATTTAAGACTCTCTTTTGGATAACTGGCAATGTGGCGACTATAGGAGGATTGCGTACTTGTGTCAATAATTATGCTTTATTTGTGATTAAAAATTCACTGTTGGACTGGCGGTTTAAATAACGAACATCATGTTTATTATGATTGTGG
Organism: Shewanella sp. 8A; assembly: GCF_023475945.1. Taxonomy (NCBI): domain Bacteria; kingdom Pseudomonadati; phylum Pseudomonadota; class Gammaproteobacteria; order Alteromonadales; family Shewanellaceae; genus Shewanella; species Shewanella sp. 8A. The sequence goes on along the minus strand of NZ_JAMDJP010000004.1, from coordinate 95,198 downwards.
TGTTTGATATCAATAGTTTTTTAAAAGGTTGTGAAATTGTTTAGGTGACCGTGAATAGCAATTTAGCGCTTTAAAGTGATGAGGTGAGCTAATTTTTATTCACTTTAGTGAATAGGGTGGATTTTTATGAACTATCTCAGATACAAATGATGCAAAATTGATTAAATTAAACTTAAATAATCTAATCGGCAGTTTTAAATCGCAATTGATGGAGCACTATGTGAAATACCAAATTTTGGCGCCTGTAGCGTTGCTTTTAAGTATGGCAACCTCTGTTTATGCAGAGGAATCAACCCAATGGCATTACACTATGGGCATTCATGATTTTATTGTCGAACAAGAAAATTCGCATACCTTTGGGGCCAATGGCAATATCATTATTGAACATACCACCGCATCGGATATTTATCTGTCTGCGGTCCTAGATATGTTTATCGATATTGATAGAGATAAGCTGGATCCTGACCATATTCCGATGTGGTTTAAATCGGAATATGCCGCGATTGGAGAGCTTTATCGTTTTTCCCCGCAGTTATCCTTAGGTTGGCAAGTGGATTTGCAGGGCAAGCGTAATACTGTGAGTTCAGTGGAGAAGCAGGCGAAGTTTTTTCCAGGACTAACAGCCAATTATCAAGGCCAACAAACCCAAGCCCAGCTTAAGGCGGGTGCGGGCTATTACTTTTTAGAAATCGATGATGATGTGCCCCGCACCCGTGGTTATGATAGGGGGGATTTTGGCAATAGCGAGTTTGCTTACACTGTAATGGGTAGCGTTGGTGCTGATTTAACGCCCAAATTAAAAGTGAACTTAGCTGCGCAAACTTGGAACGATGGCGACCAATGGCTTGAAAATCAATATCGCTTCAGCATGAGTTACGATACGGATTACTGGGAGAAGGGGAGCCAGTGGTTACTGTATGTGGAGCATACCGAATACAACCTTGACCACTATGCCAAGGAGAGTGTGCACTCACCTAACTACTTGCCTATTCTGCCTTGGGATAACGATACCTTAGTGCGTTTTAGCTTAGTCGTGCCTTGGTAGGAGGTTATTTTTGCGTTAAGTGCTTTTTAACTAACGCAATCATCGCCTGCGCCGCAAAGGACAATACCTGTTCTTTGCGCCAAAATAGCGATAACTCCCAGCGCAATTCGTCACTCGCCAGTGGAATATTGACCACCCCCGCCACACTATAACGCCGCGCGATTGAGCGCGGCAGTATCATCACGCCAGTTCCCGCAGCCACCAGTGCGATACCAAAGTCCGCTTGGCTAACACGGGTGATATTTTGAGGGGAGAATCCGGCTTGCTGACAGGCGTTGAGCACCAATTGATGCAGGGTGTATTCAGTCTCAAACATCACTTGTGGCTCATTGATTAAGTCATGGACTGAGAGTATTTCCCTGGTAGTGAGGGGATTTTCCTTGGGCAGCACTACCACCATGGGATCGTTAAACACTCGAATGCCGTCATAGCAATCATCAAGGTCGATTATGCCAGTGGCCAGTTCTATTTCGCCTTTTTGAATTGCCAGCGTTTGCTCAACGCCACCACGGACCAACAAGTGCATTTCGATTTGTGGGTACTGCTGGCGATACTTGGCAATAATAGGGGCAAAAATTTCAGCACTGCCGAGCGGCGCGAGACCGAGTTTTAATTCACCCGCAGTCAAACTGCGCTGGGCACTGAGTTCGGCCAGCATACGTTGGCGTCCGGCCAATAACTCCTTACCATGGCGATAAACCACTTCTCCAGCTTGGGTGAGTTTGACCTGAGTGCCACGTTTGCCGCGCTCGAGTAGTACCAAATCGAGTTCTTCCTCTAATTGGCGCAGCGCCTTGGAGAGGGCGGGTTGGGTGAGGTGAACTTTTTCGCTGGCCTTACCAAAACCGCCAGCATCGATGATCTCGATAAAATAGCGCAGCACTTTGAGATCCATTCTCGCCCCTATAATGCATTCTTAAAATTCATGGATTACATGCTTAATATTCATTTTTTTTATTTAATAGGCAAGCCTAAAATAATCCCATAGTAACTTTTGGTGTAAATCGAGAAACCGCATGTCTTTCCTACAAGCCGCAATACGTCGATGCCGTCATGGGGCTTTATTGTTAACTCAAATTGGCCTCTTTTGTTTATTGTCTTTTGCCTGCCATTGGTTTGCCTCTTGGGCGCATTCACCAGTGCCTGGTAGTGTATTAGGTTTAGGTCTGTTGCTGATTTTGTTAGCGACTAAGTTAATTCCTGAAAATTCCGTGCAGCTCGGCGCGGCTTGGCTTATCGGTGAGCTGCTGCTGTTTTTTATTCCGCCAGTGATCTCAGTTATCAAGTACGAAGGCCTGTTTGAGCAATATGGGCTGAATATCCTCTTCACCTTAGTGATGGGCAGTGTATGCGTGATGGTGGGTACGGGATTTGTGGTTGACAGAGTGTTTCGCTTCGAGCGTCAGCTCAATATCAAAAAGCATGCGCGTCGCCATGCTAAGGCCGTGTAATGTCGAGCGTTAGCTTTAGTCCTGCGGTTGTCTCTGAGTTAGTGTTTTCGCAGACGGGATTGGCACTTATCAGCTTGTTATTAACACTATTTTGTTATTTTGCGGCGAAGCGTTTGTATAAGCGCCACCGGGTATGGTGGTTAGCGCCGATTGTACTTGCGCCTGTAGTGATCACGCTCTTGGTGTTTAATCTCGATATTCCACTGCCGACTTATTTTGAATACACCCATTGGTTAATGGCGATGTTAGCACCTGCGACAATCGCATTTGCCTTGCCGATTTATCGGGAGCGTAAACTCATTCGCCAATATCCGCTGACCATTGCCCTTGGCGTGGTGGCTGGACTGTTGCTGGGCATGGTGTCGAGCTGGCTATTAGTCAAATTTGTGCCTCTACCTGTGGAGCTTGCAAAGAGTTTGTTGGTGCGTTCGGTCTCTACGCCCTTTGCGATGGAGGCCACAAGCGCCTTTGGCGGTGTGCCAGAACTGACCGCCATGATGGTGCTCATCACCGGTATTATCGGCATGTTAGTCTGCGAGCCGCTGTTCAAGTTGATGCATATTCGCACCTCTTTAGGTAAAGGCGTGGCCTTAGGCGCTTCGGCCCACGGTGCGGGCGCCGCCAAAGCCAGCGAGTTAGGCCAGCAAGAGGGCGTTATTGCCAGTTTAACCATGATTTTTATCGGGATTGCTATGGTGCTGGGCGCGCCCGTATTTGCCGTGATCTTCAGTTAGTGTGAGTTAGTGATTTGCTGAGTTTGCGTTAACCCTCCCCACCTTAATTGTGATTTTGTTTGTTTAAATGATGTTGTTTTGCCTCTTAGGGCGCTAACCTCTGCTTGGGTTATGCGCCCATTTTTTTTAGCTGACGGCGAATGTCGAGATGTCATGATGATGAAATTGAATAGAGATATAGGATGGATAAGCAAACACGCGTATCGAATGTGACGTTACGGCCGATCAAGCAGAGCGATCTGGAGCTGATCTTCGCCCATCAGCAGGATCCGATTGCTTGCCAATTGGCGCTGTTCCCCTCGCGGGACCGTGAGGCGTTTTACCTTCATTGGCAGCAAAATATCCTTGGGCAGGCGTCGGTACTGGCATGGGGGATAGAAGTCGATGGTTTGCTGGTTGGCAATATTGGCCATTGGCATAGGGATGGTCAGGCGATGATTGGTTACTGGATTGACCGCGCATTTTGGGGGCGCGGGGTCGCAACCTTAACCTTGAGCACATTTTTACCGTTAGTGACCCCAAGGCCGCTCTTTGCCCATGTGGCACTGCATAATGTTGCGTCCCAGCGGGTGTTGCTGTGCCATGGATTTGTAAAGACGGACAGACTCATTCAAGAGGAAGATGATACGGCGCCATTATTCGAATTTGTGCTGCGTTAAGACTTAAACAAGCTATCCAGCCAATCGCTGAAACACTTATAGAGAAGATTGGATTTATTTTTTACAGACAAATTATTTGAAAAATCTATTTAGATAAGCGAGTCTTATCGTAAATTTAGATTTATCAACCCGACTTTAGTCTAGTATGTGATGGCTTGATCTCATTGACTAACTCAATGAAACTCTCTAGTTAATCACCTTCTACTAAAGTATGGATAGTTAAATAATGTTAATTTTCTTCTTATGTCTTGCGCTCTTAGTGCTGGCATACAAGTTTTATAGTCCGTTTGTTGAACGCCAAGCTGGGATTGATCCTAAAGCGCAAACACCCCAAGCAAGATTCGAAGATGGCGTGGACTATGTACCCGTCCACCCAGCTAAAGCGTTTTTAATTCAATTTTTAAACGTTGCCGGTGTCGGGCCGATTTTTGGCCCTATTCTAGGGGCTTTATATGGCCCAGTGGCCTTACTCTGGATTGTGTTAGGCAATATTATCGGCGGCGCGGTGCACGATTATTTCTCTGGGGTGTTAAGCATAAAAGAAGATGGAAAGAGTCTGCCTGAAATCGCGGGCCACTATTTTAACATCTATTTTAAAGGCGTAATGCTGCTGTTTACTGCGATGTTACTCTTTTTCGTGGGCGTGGTGTTTATCATGAGCCCTGCAGGACTACTCAGTAATCTCGATTATTTTAAAGATACTATTTTTGGCAATAACACCTTCTGGGTATTAGTGATTTTGGCCTATTACTTCTTAGCCACTATGCTGCCAATCGATAAGATCATCACTAAGCTGTACCCCGCGTTTGGCCTATTAATGATCGTGATGACCAGTTCGATTGCAGTGGCTCTCCTCATCAATGCACCGCAGTTACCCGAAATGGGCGATGTGTTCGCGTACTTCAACCACAGCCATTACAATAATGAGTTATTGGAACCTAACCCCGATGGTTTACCGATTTGGCCATTACTGTTTGTGACTATTACCTGTGGTGCTATTAGTGGTTTTCATTCAACTCAAGCACCTATCATGGCACGCTGCCTGACAAACGAGAAATACGTTCGCCCAGTTTACTACGGCGCTATGGTGGCTGAAGGTGTGGTGGCTTGTGTATGGGCGACTGCGGGGATTGCGGCCTTCCCGGGCGGATATGTTGAGCTTAAGAGCTTACTAGACCAAGGCGGCCCTGGCTTAGTGGTTAACCAAGTGGCTACGAGCTATCTTGGGGTATTAGGCGGCGTGATGGCAATTATTGCGGTCGCTGTATTTCCGATTACCTCGGGGGATACCGCGTTCAGATCGCTGCGTCTAACCATTATCGACGCCTTTAATATCCCTCAGAGTATGCGTAACCGTTTGCTGGTAGCTGCGCCTATTCTGACCATCGCTTACTTTATGACCAAGATCGACTTCTCCTTGATCTGGCGTTATTTTGCTTTCTCAAACATGCTGCTATCGACCAGTGTGCTATGGTTGGCGACAAAATATCTATTCGATAGAGGCAGTTTTCACTGGATAGTAAGCTTGCCTGCGATTGCGGGCACCTGTGTGACAGTGTCTTACATTGTTACCGCAGGTATTGGTTTAGGTTTACCTCAATCCCTGAGTCAACCTGTGGGCATCGCAGTGGGGGTGGTGTGTTTAATCGCCTTGATTATTGCTCACAACAAACGCAAAACAGTAATAGATACAAAGTTATAACTTAATTGGCTTTATGACCATAAAGGGCTGCATTTTGCAGCCCTTTTTAATACTATTTTCATAAACTGGCGTCAGTATTGAATATTGTCGCTGTGACATATTCCATTGCGTCGAAATTATGTTAGATTCTGGCGAACTGATGAAGATAGAGTTATTGTTATCACTGTCATCAACAGTTCTCCACAGGGCAGTCACTGCAATAATGCTTACTTTTGCAGAGAAGTGTCAGGAAGTTACACCAATTCAGAGTCTGCTTATGCAACCCAATTTATTTCCCGAACAAAGACATTTAAATCCTGAGCCGATGGTGATGCCATCGGTAGAAGCTCAGTCTACTCGTAGCCGCTTACAACGGATGGTTGGTAGCGTACTGCTCACCTGTAGTGTGTTGTTAAGCTTATCTGCTTGTGCAGCGGGTAAAGCCAGTGCGCCGCAGGAAGAAGAGTTTAGCTACGCTTGGTTAAAAGGCTATGCCCATACGCTGGCGACAGAGTCCTATGTAAGCCACAAGGGTGAGTTACCAAAAAGCTTACAGGGCATGAGCTGGGATGATTACCAGCAATTCCATTTCAAGAAAAAAGCCGCACTGTGGCATGAGGATGATTCGGAGTTTCGCGCCGAGTTGTTCCACTTAGGCCTGTATTTCGATACACCAGTGCACATTTACCAATTGGAAAATGGCAAGGCTAAACTGATTGAATATTCTCCTTCTATGTTCGATTACGGTAAGTCGAAGGTAAAGGGTAGCCAGCTTCCTAAAGATTTAGGTTTTGCTGGCTTTAGAATGCAGTTCAACACTGACTGGCAACGTGACGTTGTTGCTTTCTTGGGCGCAAGCTATTTCCGCGCGGTCGGTCAGGAAATGCAGTATGGTCTTTCAGCCCGTGGTTTGGCGGTTGATACTGCGTTGCCTAAGCCTGAAGAATTTCCGATGTTTACCCGTTTTTGGTTAGAGAAGCCGCAACCAGGTTCTAATATTGCGACTGTGTACGCTCTGTTAGATTCACCAAGTGTAACAGGGGCTTACCGTTTTGATATCGAGCCGGGTGAGCGTTTGAAGATGAAGGTTGATGCGGCGATTTATCCGCGTAAGGCTATCGAACGTTTAGGCGTTGCACCACTGACAAGTATGTTCATGGTCGGTGAGAACGATCGCCGTACAGGTTACGACTGGCGTCAAGAGATCCATGATTCAGATGGACTTGCCATGCATACGGGGAACGGTGAATGGATTTGGCGCCCACTGGGCAATCCAAGTAACTTGAGATTCAACGCCTATAGCGATGAGAATCCAAAGGGCTTTGGGTTAATGCAGCGCGACCGTAATTTCGACCACTACCAAGATGACGGCGTATTCTACGAGAAGCGCCCAAGTCTGTGGATTGAGCCAACAGGTAATTGGGGTAAAGGTTCGGTGCAGTTAGTTGAAATTCCAACACTGGACGAAACCTTCGACAATATCGTGGCTTTCTGGAATCCTGCAGAGCCCATTCAACCAGGCCAAGAGTTGCTCTATAGCTACAACATGTACTGGGGCGGTACTCCACCTGTGCAGTCACCCCGTGCCCGCGTAGTGGATACCTTTACTGGTATTGGTGGCGTAGTTGGTCAAAAGCGTAAGTACTATAGCAAGCGCTTCGTGATTGATTTTGCTGGTGGTTCTTTACCAATGCTGGGTAAAGATACTCAAGTGAAAGCGGTTATTTCAACTTCACAAGGCCGTGTGGAAATCGACTCTGCTCGCCCACAACATGCGATCAATGGTTACCGCGCTATGTTTGACCTCGTGCCGCCAGAGGATAGCGTTGAGCCGATTAACCTAAGAGTTTACTTAGAAGTAGATGGTCAACCTTTGTCTGAAACGTGGATGTACCAATGGACACCACCGCCGATGAACGAACGTGAACTGCATAACGCAGGTCATCTACAGTAAGCTATATGGGTGAATCAAAACGCCAGCCTCAGTGCTGGCGTTTTTGTATTAAGCGATTTGTTAATTGCAAGTTGGATTCAAAGTTATTGAGCACTAATTCACTTTTTGAAAATCTAAATAATTTTTCACTGTCAAATACCCAACCTTGGGCGTAATCTGTGGCGTCCTCGTCATAGGTTCGCGATTTATGTTTGAGATATTTACCTCTATCGGCTTTGGTTGGTCGGTGGCTTTAGTGCTGGCAGTGTTATTTGTGTTGGCCTACGAATTTATCAATGGCTTCCACGATACCGCCAATGCTGTTGCGACGGTGATCTATACCAAAGCTATGCCTGCAAATTTAGCGGTGGTTTCATCGGCCCTTTTTAACTTTGCGGGAGTGTTACTTGGCGGACTTGGCGTAGCCTATGCCATAGTACATCTTCTTCCTGTTGACTCCTTGTTGGGGATGGACTCCACTCAAGGGCTGTTAATGGTGTTTTCACTGTTATTTTCCGCCATTATCTGGAACTTAGGTACTTGGTACTTTGGTATTCCAGCTTCTAGCTCCCACACCTTAATTGGTTCGATTATGGGGGTTGGTGGCGCATTTGCTTGGATACATCACCAGCCTATATTGCATGGCATTAATCTCACTAAAGCCACGCAAATCATGTTATCCCTGATTATTTCGCCCACCCTTGGTTTTGTGCTGGCTGGAGTACTGCTATTGCTGATGAAGTTCATGTGGCAAAAGCATAAGATCCACCGTACGCCCGATGAACAATTTCAGATTAATGGTAAACGCCATCCACCATTTTGGGCGCGCGTCAGTCTGATAGCTTCGGCCATGGGGGTGAGTTTTGCCCACGGCTCAAATGATGGGCAGAAAGGCATAGGTTTAGTGATGCTGGTGCTTATCTGTATGGCCCCAGCGTATTTTGCCCTCGATATGAGCAGCCAGTCCTATGATTTGGCAAGGACGCAGGATGCAAACAGGCGAATTATGGCTATTTATAGCCGCAATCAAGCGATAATTAGCGATTTAGTTGATGTAAAAGCGCAGCTTGAGGCGAGTGATGAGCTGTTGAGTCATTGTTCGGCACAGACCGTGTTACCCGCAATGTCGTTGCTTGATCGCCGTTTGGATAAGGCGAATAGTTTTCAAGATATGACGGTAGAAGAGCGCCGTGAAGTGCGTAGGTTGTTGCTTTGTATCGATGATACCGCTCGTAAAGTGTCTAAATTAGACTTACCAGCCAAGGAGTTAAGCTCTTTAGCTAAATGGCGTAAGGATTTGACTAAATCGACCGAATACGCGCCGCTTTGGGTGATCGTGGCGATTGCGACTGCCTTGGGTTGTGGCACGCTTGTGGGCTGGCGGCGAATTGTTTATACCGTGGGAGAAAAAATAGGCTCGTCTGGAATGACCTATAGCCAAGGTATTGCTGCGCAGGTGACGGCTGCGGCTTCGATCGGGATTGCCAGCGTTACGGGGATGCCAGTTTCAACGACGCATATTCTATCTTCGGCGGTTGCGGGTACTATGGTTGCTAATCGCTCTGGGCTGCAAAGCCAAACCATTAAGCAAATTCTATTGGCATGGGTACTCACGCTGCCTATTACGATGTTCTTGTCGGCATTGGTCTTTATTCTCGCTAACTCAATTTGGGGCTAAGCTGAAGTTGATATGCAGCCTCTTACCAAGAGAGTTGCATTTGCGCGGTAGGATCTGCCAATGGTGGTGTGTGTAACTTGATTGTTGGTAAGCAAATCTCAGCGGCGATTTGCTGCTGTAACTGCTGATATAAACGAACTGCGAGCTCGGGAGCCGTTTGATTGTCGGGTGTATGGATAAAAAGATAGGGTTCTCGACCTTCTTTAATCCAGAGGGGAAGTTGCTGTAACCAATTTTTGAAAAAGCTATCGTTGTTTTTGATCTGTAACTTATCGTTATTGGCGGCTAAGGCTTCGATAGTACCATCGGTTTGTCCGATAAAGCGAACCACTGGCGCATTTGCAGTTGCGATAGCATGTACGGGCAATTGTGGTTTTTTCTTATGGGCATCAATAATTGCTTCGCTAGCGGGCGGTAGGGCAAACAAGGGCCGACTGTCCATAATGATGCGATTTACCTGTTTATCCATCAGCAAGCGGTTTAGTGCTCGCTCAGCCTCTCCCTTCGCAAAAAAGGCTAAATGCCGTACTTCAACGCCATAGGTCAAGCCTTGGGGAAGCATTTCTAAAAAATGCGCCAAGGTTGTTAGTTGCTCCGGGCCAAAGTAGGCGGGAAGTTGGATCTTCCATAGCCCAGTTTTTTCAGCCAAGGGCGACATCACCCGAAAGAATTCCATTAGTTCCTGCTGACAATGTTGCAGCTGTCTTTGATGGGTGATGAGCTGCGGTAGTTTAAAGGTAAAGCGAAAGTCATCTGGTGTTGCGCTGTGCCAGTTCATCACTGTTTGTGTATTTGGCGTGGCGTAAAAACTGGTATTACCTTCTACAGTGTTAAAAATGGTTGCGTAGCGGGCAAGGCGATCGGCTTGCTTAGTTGTTACACCATAAACACTGCTTTGCCAATGCTGATGAGACCACATTGCAAGCCCTAGGCGAAAATGATTCGCTTGGTGTAAAGGTGACTTAAGCGCCGTCAAAATAACTCCAGATATAATCAACTAAATTTGAATTGGCTATTGTGCTCAAAGAGTTTTATCTCAGTCAAATACTAGGGCGTGTTGACGTTTCGAGATTAAATTTTGTTCGTTCTGGCAAGATCGTGCTCGCGAAACGAGGAATGATGTGTAGTTTACTCAAATGACGAGCGGCTCTTATGACTGAAAGTAAGAGTAAGGGCTTGCCAGACGAACCCTTCGGGCTGCACTTGGCTGACGTTTCTGCTGCGTTATCGTCCGTTTATGTAGAATAACTACACAGCACGGACTTTGCCTTGCATAAACGCCAGCCAAATTGCTGCAAAAATAACCCTGAAACGTCAACACGCCCTAAGCATCTTGCGGATGCTGTTATTGGGTTAAGCTAATGTCCAATCCGGCTTTATGTATGGAATGTTGTAATAGTGGAACTGCCATGCTAATTAACCTACTCTAATAGTATGATATTATGTACTATTAACCTTAATCATCGAGTATTCGCGCGTTGGTTCTATACAGGGATGCACAGCTTAGCTGCAATAGTCAGTTAGCTATTCTCGTTTTGTCTGCAGGCGTGGTGGGAGAGTCGTGTGAAAAACGAAGGTTATACTTCACTTGGTCGCTTTATTGATTTGCTATTAGATGCCATCTGTGTGGTGGATAAATCGGGGCGATTTGAATTTGTGAGTGCGGGTGCTGAACGTATTTTTGGTTACACGCCAGATGAAATGATTGGTATGCAGATGTTGGATTTGGTTTTACCAGAAGACCGTGAACGTACGCTTGCTGCGGCCAATGAAATTATGACAGATCACTATAAAATCGATTTTGAAAATCGTTATATACGCAAAGATGGCAGCATAGTGGATATTCTGTGGTCAGCCCGCTGGTCTGATGAATATCAACAACGCGTTGCGGTGGCTCGCGATATTACCAAAAATAAAAATGCTGAGCGTCGGCAAGCCGCGTTATACGAGATTTCCGAGGCGGTTCATGTGGCCGAGGATTTGCTATCCCTCTATAGTCATATCCACCAGATCATTGCAAAACTTTTACCCGCAGAAAATTTTGCTATCGCGCTTTATGACCAAGATTCAAATCAATTAGATTTTCCTTACCAGTTATCGGTGTCCGAGCAAAATATCGCATATATCAGTAATGCTAATTATTTTGCTGAGCAGATCATTCAAACGGGACAATCCTTACTCTTTTGTCCCATGTCGAATACGCTTTCATCGCCATTAGCAGTAACTTTTAAAGATTGCTGGCTCGGCGTGCCGTTGAGATTGCACAAAGGGGTGATAGGCGCGTTGATAATGCATAGCAACCCAGGTTCGAGAAGCTATACTACACAGGATTGTGAATTGGTGGAGTTTGTCTCGACTCAAATTGCGTTCGCCATCGAACGTCGTCAAATGTTGGCTCGCTTAGAGCTGATAGCACTCTACGACCAGTTGACTCATCTACCCAACAGAGAGTTATTTTACGATAGGTTTCAGAAGGCTTTATCTCGAGCGCATCGAGAGTCGAGTTATTTCTCTTTACTTTATCTAGACTTAGATAAATTTAAATGGGTTAACGATACCTACGGACATAGTGTGGGAGATTTGTTGTTACAAATTACCGCGCAGCGGCTTCTTAGCTGCGTGAGAGTTTCGGATACGGTCGCGCGTTTTGGTGGCGACGAATTTGTTATCTTACTGGAGCGAGTTGATTCTGCACACAATACCTTGCTCGTTGCTCAAAAAGTGCTGGATATATTGAATCAGCCTTTTGAACTTGTAGAGCAGCAAATTCATATTTTTCCAAGTATTGGTGTCGCTTTGTATCCTGAGCATGGTAAAGATGAACAGCAACTTATTTCCTGCGCTGATGCTGCCATGTATAAGGCTAAAAAGAATGGTGGTAATCGTATTGAGTTGGGGTATCAAGGTTTGAAGGGAAAGCACTTATAGGCCAGTGTTAAGACTCTAACTAAAACCCGCTGTAACGAAAATCGCTACAGCGGGCGTTTATATCAATGCAACAAGTGTATTTATAGTTTAAAACGTGACACTTCCTGTTGCAGTGAGGCGGCTAAGTGAGCCAACTCCTGTGACTGCACCATCGCACTTTGGGCCTCAATAGAGAGGTTTTCTGAGACTTCACGAATTGATTCGGTATTGCGATTAATTTCGCTGGTAACAGAGGTTTGTTCCTCTGCGGCCGTTGCAATTTGGCTTGCCATATCAGATATCTCATTAATTGCTTTGCTTATCTGCAGCAGGCTCTCACTGGCTGAGTTAGCATCAGCCACACTCGTTTCTGCCATATCATGGCTTTGAGTCATGGATTTTACGGCTTTGCCAGCTGTTTGTTGCAAGGTTTCAATCATTGCCTGAATTTCTTGGGTTGATGAGTGAGTGCGTTGCGATAATACGCGAACTTCATCGGCAACCACGGCGAAACCACGACCTTGCTCACCTGCGCGAGCGGCTTCAATGGCTGCGTTTAACGCAAGCAAGTTGGTTTGTTCTGCAATCCCACTGATCGTTAATAGAATGCTATTAATTTTTTGTGAGTGCTCATTCAGCTCGCTGATAATACGTCCTGCGGTATCAACCTCATTTGCTAAGTTACGAATAGATTGCTGACTTTGCATCACTTGTTTTTGACCATGATTCGAGAGGCTCACGGCATTTTGCGCTGTTTGCGCTGTATGTTCGGCGTTGCTGGCAATCTCTTCTGTGGCGCTGGCCATTTCGGTCACTGCAGTGGCGACCATGGTCACTTCGTCCTGCTGAACCGCAATGCGTTGGCTGTTATCTGCCGCAGATGCACTGCTGCCCTTAGCTTGGTATTCAAGTTGGCCCGCAATATTGTGCATTCTTGAAATCATGCCGTGTAGACGTTCGACAAAGCGGTTAAAACCTGAGGCTAAGATCCCAATTTCATCATGGCTGTTTGCGGTATGAATTCTCACCGTCAGATCGCCATCGCCCTCTGCGATATCATTTAGTGCCAAAGCAACTCGTTCTAAGTCTTTGAATTGCATTTTGAAGATTGCGACTAATACTAAACCAAACATTACCAGTAACCCAGCGCCTACGGCGGACATCCACCAAGCGAGCGTAGTCGCTTGCGACATGATTTCTTGTTTGTTCATCACAAATATTAACGCCCAGTCGGTCGACGGAACGTTCGCTACATAGACTAGTTGAGTCTCACCATCTAATTCTCGCTCTTCCATAGTATTGGCATTGGCGCGTTGTGATAGCCAGGTGGGGGTAAAATCAGAGTCAATATTAGTAAGTTGTTGATTATTTAACTTACTATTGGGGTGGCTAATAATTAGTCCAGTGTTGTCTACCATCAGGGTGTAGCCATTACCGGGGACTTCAAGCCGCTGTACCGCATCGGTGAGTTGGTCAATGGTAAGGTTTGCCGCGGCGACACCGAAGAGTTGGCCCGCAACCATCACTGGCTCAGCGATAGTCACAACTTGTTTTTTAAGGGTGGCGCTGACATAGGGAGCAGTCATAACCATGCTATTAGCGGCTTTGGCATCCATATACCAAGGGCGGACACGTGGGTCATAGTTTGCGGTATTGAGCGCTGGATCTTGGCGGTACATGTTGCCTTGCTCATCACCAAAATAGGTGAGTGCAAACCCCATTGCATTATGTGCTTGTAATAAATAAGGGGTAATTTGTACACTCGGGTCAGCCTCTATGGTCTTTTTAAGGCTTGTAATGGCTGTTTTTCTATCTTTCATCCACAGTCCAATACCTTCGGCAAAAGTATTCGCTAGTTGATCAATCTCACCTTGGGTATTGCCTATAGCATGATTTCTAATGACGTAGCTTGAAATACTAACCAGTACTGCAACAGTGATGAATACGGCAAAGAGACTACTAAAAAGTAGGCGAGTTTTAAGTGTTGAACGCATATTCTATTCCTTTAAATTCCGCTAGCAACCTAACGTTAATAAAGTATAGCGGCTGAAATAGCTAAAGCATTAATGGTTGATCATTCAGATTTGATAAAGTTGTGGCAGCGAACCGTATTTTGTTTTGTATAAGTATTTTCAAAAGTTGCTTATATCATGGTGAACTTGTTTTATTGCACAGTTTTGAAAGGCTTTTTAGCATAGTATTCCTAAAGTGTCATAAGCAAGTACACCCACACATAAGTAAGAGAGTAGTATAGATGAAATGGAGTTTTCCTCGTTGGTGCTTTAATCCTTGGTTACATTCATGCTTAATCTTTCTTTTACCAATACTTTTAGCGAGTACAATTTATCCTTGGTTGACGGCCTATAGCATAGAAAAAAGGTTTAATCGTGATTTTGATGAAATAACACTTACTTTTGCAAATGGTGTTGATGATTTTAAGCAAAAAAATATTGAACGGGCATTTGCTAAATTATCTTTTACCTGCAATGAAGATGATATTGCGTTACTCAATAGTCAATCCTTGAGTCCAGCAATTGTTCGTTTTATTCAGCTAGAACTTGCCGATGGTAAAAAATGCTCCAATATCGGTCCGCCAGTCAATTACCATCTTGACCGATCTCGAAGTTTATTTTTTGGCTCACAACAGGTCGATATTGCGACAACGGTCGCGGCCACCGATCGTGCTCGTAGTCTTGCCTATGCTTTTCATTTAGGTGAGCAGAAGTTAGTCGTGCTGACTAATAGCTCTGTTTATAACGAAACCCTATCTAACCTTTGCCACGGTTGTTATCAATTACTCATCAGTTATCAAGGGCTTTCCCCCATGGTAAGGGGGACAGAAAATCTTGATGAAAACCACAGCATTATCAAGAAATCTCGTTATATTAAAACGTTAGATGTCACTTTAACCTTAAAGGCGGGTGATGATCTCTACTGGCAAGAAGCCTATCGCATTGGTGTCGTACTCTTTATTGCAGCGTTAATTGCAGCATTTTTAGCTGTGATTTTTTATTGGAACTGGCAGTCTGCCCGGGTGTCGCTTGGTATGTTGCTGCAAAAAGGAATGAGTCGAAAAGAATTTATTCCCCATTATCAGCCCATTATCGATTGCCGTTCAGGCGATGTTGTTGGGCAGGAGATGCTGGTACGTTGGCGTCGATTTGATGGTGTATTAGTTCAGCCCAATCAATTTATTCCCTATGCTGAGGATTCGGGGCTCATATTACCGATCACCGATTTATTGCTAGATCAGGTGTATCGCGATTTAGCTCAACTAAAAGGCTGGGTAAGCATCAATATTGTTGCGCAGCACTTAGAGTCTGGCTTGCTGAGTCAATGGTTCTCTTTAAACCGAGATCCCATGGTTAAGCGGATTGCATTTGAGCTGACGGAGCGCAAACCTATCACTCAATTTGAGCTAGCCTTAGCTGAAATAAAAGCCGTTTTACCATTGTGCTATGACTTTAAACTGGATGACTTTGGTACGGGTTTTGGCGGTTTTAGCTATTTACAGCGACTTGGAATTAATAGTATCAAAATAGATAAGATGTTTATCGATACCATTGGTACGAAAGATCTTAAAGGTGCGGTGCTCGATGCCATTATTGCCTTTGGACACGAGTCGAATATGGAGATGATTGCCGAAGGCGTGGAAACCCAAGAACAGGTAGATTATTTAGCGGCTAAAGGGGTGTATCAACATCAGGGCTATTTTTATTCTAAGCCACTACCATTGAAAGAGTTATTACATTTTTATCTACAGGTTTCCCATGTAAGGTAAAGATCAAGGCAAAAAGAAGAGGCTCATCAGAGCCTCTTCTTTTTCAACTCATTATCAGTGGGTCATTTTATTTTTGATTAGCACGCAACGCTGCTCTGCTTGACGCGTTTCTAATAAAGTACGACGGCTAAGATTAGATAAGCCTGTTTGGCTGTCTAATACTTTATCCAAGGCGGTAATACTATTGTAATTACAGTCGGTTGGGATCAAGTTACGGCTGTAGCTACGCATAAACACTGGGCCCTTTTTGTCCATATCGGCTAAGTTTGCGAGTCGCTCTTCAGCTGTGGCTGCGCTTAAGAGTTTTTGCTCCGCAGGATAGAGGTTTTCCATGATGATGCGCTGTTTAGCAAACGGTAGGACATCGGCGTGGACTTTACTCAACCAGCGACGTTTTGCGGCAGCTTCAGGACGGATCACTTGAGCGGCTAATGCCGCTTTTTCCCCAGAATCTGAGTTATCGCGTGCTATTTCCCGTGTTATACGTTGCTGCGCATTCGGGAAGTCGTAGCGATTAAGCTGGATTATGATAGCCCAGCGCAGATCTTGATCTAAAGTTAACCCTTTGATTTTAGTAGTGCCGTCTAGCAATTGCGCTAAATGACGTAAACTGTCACGATCGCTGGCTAATTGGATATAGGCATCGAACCAGCGGCGCTGGAAGTCATTGTCCCCTCGACTCTCCATGGTCTTACGAAGGCTCATTTGCGCTAAGCCTTTAACTGCATTTTCAGCATAGTTTTGCTGAATAGGCGCGATCTGCGCGAGGTATTCTTTACTGCGTAGCAAGCTAGAAATAATTTGACCGACCACAGTGTAGTCATTCTCCGCTGGGGCGTTGACGAATACTGTGCTGAGGTATTGATCTAAACTCAGGTTGCCCTCACGTACACTGTCCCACAAGCTTTGCCATAACATTGAGCGCAATAGCGGATCTGTAACTCGGCTTAACTGTTGCTTGGCGGTATCGAAGGATTTTTCATCGAGTTGCACCTTCACAAAGCCCCAATCATCATAGTTGGGGTAAACCAGATCGGGGCAACGCTCACCGACTAATTGTTTCACCTCGGTACGCTCGCCCTTGTAGGTTACTGGTACTGTGGTCTCATGCCTTAAATCGAAACGTCCTTTAGTAAACAGTGCAATTTGGACTTTTTGCTCCCTCAGTGTCGGTAGTTCGCTGCTAGCGGGATATTGCAACAGGCTAAATTCGCTAATGCGGTTACCGTCGCAGCGGTATTCGGCTTTAATGGTGTTAACCCCAGCGCTGTATAGCCATTCCTGTGTCCATGCGCTTAAGTCTCTGCCCGCAGCTTTAGCGAGGCTATTGATAAAGTCATCTAGCTCGGCATTTTGGTAGCTGTATTGTTTGAGGTAGTTGCTCACGCCGCGGCGGAACACTAGATCACCAAGTAAATGGCGTAGCTGCTTGAGTGTCGAGGCGCCTTTTTGATAGGTAATAGCATCGATATTGTCGAAGGCATTTTGGGTGGTAGCTACAGGCACTTCAATCGGATGGGTAGTGACTAAGCTGTCTTGCTCATAGGCGCGCTGTTTGCCTTGAGCATAAAAACTGCGCCAAGCATTCGTAAATTCGGTGGCTTCTTGGGTCGCGAGTGTACCCATAAAAGAAGCAAAACTTTCGTTTAACCACAGGCCATTCCACCACTTCATCGTGACCAAATCGCCAAACCACTGGTGGGCCATTTCGTGCATAATAACACCCGCCAAGCTTTGTTTTTGCTCGGCGGTCATTTCAGCTTTGTGGAGGAAATGATCTTCGGCAAAGGTCACTGCTGCTGCGTTTTCCATTGCGCCATAGAGAAAGTCTGGCACTAGGATTTGGTCGTATTTTTTAAAGGGATAAGGAATACCAAAATAGGCGTCAAAGAAGGTTAACCCCTGTTTTGTATAGGTAAACCAGTCCTGTGGGGTCACTTGGTGAGCAACGGATTGTCGTGCAAATAATCGCATAGGATAGCGGCCGGAATTATCCTGCCACATATGGTACGGGCCTGCATGCATAGAGAAATTGTAAGGGCTTAATTTAGGCGTTTCAGGAAACTCCCAACGATTAATGGTCCCCGCAGGTGTGACAGAGGACTCGCGCATGGTACTGATCACTTGCCAATCCTTCGGCGCGGTCACACTGATTTTGTAATTGGCTTTTAAATCGGGTTGATCAAATACTGCAAACATCTGTTGCGCAGCGGCAGGCTCAAAGTGAGAGTAGAGGTAGACCTTGCCATCGACGGGATCTTGGAAGCGATGCAAGCCTTCGCCATTAGTGCTGTGCGCTCGGGTAAATTGCACTTCAACTGTGTTATCACCCGAGGTCAGTAAGCGGGTGTTTAAGCTGATATAGGCACCATTGTAATTGGGGTAAATGGCGGTTCCGTTAATCAAAAAACGCTTAATTTGTGCTTTGCTTAGATCCAAGCTCAGTTGCTTAGGAACCTCGCTAAGATTGAAGTGGATCTTAGTTGTTGCGCTGAATTGCGTGTCACCCGTCAGTTGAAAATCCAACTCATAATGCACATCCGATATTACCTGTGAACGTAGGCTTGCCTGATACTGGCTGATATAGGGACTGGCGTCCCTTGGCCCTGTATTTAAAGGACTTTTAACGGCGCACGACATTAATGCCGAGCAGGTGAGGGCGACTAGGCTAGCTTTAAACAAATTCACTACTTAAATCCTTCAACGATTTACTTTATTTGTGGCGTAGATGCGGCGTCGTGGGTCAAGAGTCGGCCTGATTGTGTCGCGAACTCTTCTCCATACAAAAGCGGCATCATTGCTTAGTGTTTTGGGCGAGTACACTACCTTATTTAGCATGGATAACCAATGTTAAAAATGTAAAAAAGCCAGCAAAAATGCTGGCTTTTTTTGGATGTTTCGGCATTAGCCTATTACTTTGAGCGGGATTACATGCCCAAGAAAGACTTAGATTTGGTCTTACGGATTTCTTTTTCGTCAGACCATTCGATAAGACCTGTTTCTAAGTCCATTAGACGCATAGTCATTTTGTAGTAAACGTCTTTGGTGCTGCCATCTTGCTTAACGATGCTAGATAGGTTGCCATACAGCATGTACTGGGCACCGATTTGACGACCAAACTTGATGGCGGTTGACGGGTCAACCATACCGGTATTGTTTTGGTAATCCAGTTGCTTACGAACTGAATCGACTTTAGTCATGTCGATAAAACGGAACTTGCCTGAGCGCAATAATTTGTTGCTGATAGAGTCGGTTACTGACTCAGTATCGATATGCTCAGAGGTTTTGTTTTTGATGCTATCGACAAACAAAATTGGGCGGTTGTTAGCTGTCATGGCCACAATCGGTGGGAAAGTCATCATGCTATCAACCATTTTAGCGGCAATGGCTTGCAGATCCGTTGAGCCAAAGTTTTCGTTAACGGTTTCAACCTCTGTGGCATCACCATACTCTACTTTAGATTGACATGCAGCCAGACCCATCACGGCAGCCAGCACAAAAATCAGTTTAAATTGTTTCATAGTCAGTTCCATTTTGTGATTGTAAAAACTTAATGACACTCGTTTTATTCAAACATTCACCGCTCGGTTAAATGATTATTGAATAAATTCGGGTGTAATTACCAGTATCAATTGCCCAGACCAAGGTGGTCTTGCCTGCGGCAACGTCAATTTTTGCCGGTGGTGCTTTATCCAATTGCAGTGTGTATTCCCCAGGATTGAGATAACGCCTGCCAATTTGTGCCTGTTTCGGCAGTGTTAACCAACTACGGCGATCCGCCTGTTCGGTAACAACGTTAAAAATCTGCATAGCAATACTGCCAATATCGGCGGCATTATTGCCGGGTTTACCACTTTTTTCGACTTGATAAGCCATTTCCGATTTGGCATAAACCCTTGCAACTTGGCGGACTAAGGTTCCGGGTAAATCTTCTTTCAAGGCGGTAATCGCTAAGGCATCAATATTGGCGATAGGTTCAGTTTTAAGCACTGTGCCTAAGCCCTGCACTTGAGTCTCTGGCACATAGCTATTGTTTGGCCCATAGGTCGCTAGAGACACGGTTTGCCAGTTGCCATGGATAGTGAAGGGCACTGTTAGCGCTTGTTTTTCAGGGACAAAGCCCTTTTCGACCATCAACACTACTTGGCCTTCACCTGCTTTTGGGAGCTTGGCATCGCCCCAGCGCTTTTTAAACTCATCGTATTGCGGCATGCCGAGTTGTTTGGCAAGGCGGACTAAATCCTGTTGCAGATACGTGTTATCAGGAGTGATTTGGGCTGCTTTACGGTAATCGATAAAGGCATCGTTTGGTTCACCAAGCACTTCGTGTAGTACGCCCGTCGTGTAATAGCTATAAGCATTTAGGAAGGAGCTGGTGACTGTGCCTGCCGCTTGCCCAAGTTTATTCACTTCGGCATCGACCGTACCATTAGCCATAGCTTGTACCGATTTTTGCGATTTTTGATAGCGTTCTTGCTCTGAACTTTGCAATTCGTTACTACGACGAACTTCCACTAGCGCGCCTTGATAGTCGCCGCTGAATAGGTAATTGAGCGCCTGATATTGGTGCAGCATAATGCGCTCAAAGCCCGGGCCGCGGTAGGGAATCGCATTGTCATTTAACACTAAGCTTGTCGCCGTCGCGCCGATATCGCTGGCGCTAATCTTGGCTTTATCATCAAAGGCGGTGTAGGCCGCCACCGCTTGCTCGTAGTATTTTTTACTGCTGGCAAAATCCCCCGCAACTTGAGCGATGCGCCCCGCTTCTTGAGCGTAAAGCAAACCGTCATTGCCTTGGATATTACTGGCTAATTTGTCGATATCCGCCATGGGCGTCGCGGTATTGAGATCTTGTTTGATTGGCGCGATTTGTGCCGGATAATTGATAAAAATACTGTTATAGGCACAGCCGCTCGAACCGAAGATGGCGGCGAGCATCAATGTGCTGATGGTGGGTCTGATAAAAGAGTGAATGAAGGTGGTGTTCATGCCTGTGGGTTACCTTCTTGTGCCATTAGTGTTTGCTGTGGCATTTGTGAACGCTCAAGCAAAGTGATCCCTTGAAGATGATCAAATTCATGTTGGAAAATACGTGCAATAAAACCCGTTAATTCGGCGTGTTGCCACTGTCCCGCTAGGTTTTGATAGCGCACAACTATACTGTGGTGACGCCAAATGGTAAACCGTTGTCCTGGGACAGATAAACAGCCTTCCTCACCTTTTTCGAGTTGTAAAGATGCCAACTCGATGTGTGGATTAACCACTACAACGGGCTCCATTAGCGGTGCATCGGGGTAACGCTCGTTTGGCCGTGATGCCATGATAAATAGCGCTAGCGGGCTGTGCACTTGTGGGGCAGCGATACCGACGCCTTTTGCCTCTACCATGCTTGCTACCATTTGCGATGCTAACTGACTGAGCGTTTCATCAAAGTCGCGTACTTCAATTGCCTGTTGTTTTAAAATGGCTTCCCCTACCTGGGCAATCGGTAGCGGCTGACAGGAGTGTTGTATCTCATTTTTAAACATCGCATTCCCTGGATATTTAGTCTTCATCGTTTGGCTGACGATTTTAGTTCGTTATTAATAATGGGGTGGCGGCGTTTCTTCAGCTTGGGTGGCAATATTGCTGGGCTCCATTGCCTGCAACTTGCCAACTAATAACTGGATCTGGTGCTGTTGATGGGCCACGAGTCGATTCAGCTTAATCACCTCTTGGTTTAATTCTTCGACAGTGAGTTCTTGAAAAGCTAATTTAGTTTGCAGCTCTTCAATTTGTTGTTGTACACCTTGCATGGCTAACCTCTATTGTTGCCAAGTCTCAACTAAGCCTTGGCTACTGATACTAACGACTTTATTGGTATCTCGAATTGCCACAGAGTATACAACGGCTCCTCGGTTTTGGCTGTTTTTCGTCAACGCAATTTGCCATTGTGCAATAGGTTTACCCGAACTGCGTTGCCAGAGTATGACTTCGCGGGCGGGAGTTCCCGTTAATAACTGCTTGTCTTGCTCAGTAAAACGTACTGCTGAAAAGGTCATTTGGCGACGATTAATTGCTAATTGATTTAAAAGTTTACCGCTTGAATTGTCCCAAATTTTTGCTTCATTCGTACTGCCATTGGTAAAGCTTAAACTACCACTGTCGTTCAGTGCCACTTTGGTCACCCGACTGCCAAGATCCCAAGTGTGGATTGGTTGTCCGGTTTGTGCCTGCCATAAAATGGCCTGCATATCATTTGACCCTGTGAGTGCGATGCGACCATCCGCCGACAGTGCAACCGTATTGACGCGTTCTTTATGGCCTAAAAATTTGATCAGTGCCGTTTTTGCCGCATTCAAAGACATTACGCTGCCATCGTTTAAACCAATTAGCAAAACCCCATTGTTGGCTACCGCAACACTTTCTCCCGATGCGGGCAGTGACCACCAACCTACGGATTTTCCGTCGGCTATTGTCCATAGTGCTACTGAATCGCGGCTTAACGATGCAGCGAACTCTCCATTAGGTGAAATGGCTGTGCTGGCCACGCCTGTATTAAGGTCGCCATGCACCCATTGGTATTTAAGGCTGTGCTGGGTTAAGTCCCAACATTGGACTCCTTGATTCTGAGTTGCGACAATTGCGAGAGTGCCATCACTCGAGAGACTTGCGCTGTAAGAAGGGTCTTTTGAGAGCACGCGAATATCTTCGGCTTTAGGATAGCAAGCCGTCAAAAAAATCGTGCAAATTACCAGCAGTAGGGTTTTCTTCATGAACTTGCTCCTAAAGTTGGTGTCTCTAACTCGGTAGAGTGAAATTAATCACAGTTAACCCATAAAGAATCTAGTTGGTATAACCCAGATAACTAGTATAAAGTTGTCGCGCTTAGGTTATTGTAACCGCTTGAGGATGCTGAGGAAGCTTTAATGAAATCGATTTATAAATTATCGTTAGTTGCATTGGCTGTTATTGGCCTATCTGCTTGTAATCAAGAAGAAAAAGCAACAAATGCAAGCACAAATGTTGAATTAACGACAGAAGCACAAAAAGAAGCCTACAGTGTGGGTGCTTCAATCGGTCGTTATATGTCTGGTCATATTAAAGAGCAAGAAGAATTAGGCCTACCAGTTGACCGCACGCTGATCGTGACAGGTTTTACTAATGGTTTGAATGATCAGCTGAAGTTAACTGAAGAAGAAATGCAAACCATTCTTCAAAGTTTAGACAAAAAATTAAACGACAAGCGTACAGAACAAGCTAAAGCCATTGCGGCGAAAAATCTCGAGGATAGCAAAAAGTTCCTTGAAGAAAACAAAGCTAAGCCAGGCGTAGTCACAACTGAATCGGGCTTGCAATACGAAGTACTCACTCCTGGTTCAGGTGAAAAGCCAGCGGCTGAAGACACGGTTGAAGTAGATTACGTAGGTACTCTGATTGATGGCAAAGAGTTTGATAGCTCTTACAAACGTGGTGAAACGGCTAAATTTCCATTGAACCGTGTTATTCCTGGTTGGACCGAAGGCGTACAGTTAATGCCTGTTGGTGCTAAGTACAAGTTTGTTATCCCTGCAAACTTAGCTTACGGTGAACGTGATACTGGAACGATTCCACCAAACTCAACGCTGATTTTTGAAGTTGAGTTGAAATCAATTGAGAAAGCACAAGCTGCACCTGCTGCTGAACCCGCTAAGAAGTAATTTTTAGTTACAGTATGCTTTTATAAAAATACCGCCTTTTGGCGGTATTTTTTTATGCTGTTAAATCCTACTTTTGTTTTAATTCATTAGCAAACCGAGTTATAACAGGCTATTTAGCTTTGTTAGTGTTTTATTTTGCTATTTGAATAACAAGATATTGCTGTATCAATAAGCCATTATTTTAGAACGATGTAACACTGATTAAGTTTTAAATGAATAACGCATATTTAAAGCAACAAATTTAATACGCTTATTCAGAATGGCATGTTTAAAAATATCATAAAAATATCATATTTTTTTTGCGATTATTATTTGTTCACTTAGGTTAACTAGGGGGACTAGATGTCTTTTTCTTACTTATTGTTTTATCGCTATTTAATAATTTTGTGTTATGGCACTGTTCTGAATGTAAGACAATTTACTCTGTAAAATTACATTTCCATCAATATGTTATGCATGCATAGTGAGATCTTGCCCCCTTTTTTTAGCCCTACAACTCTGGAATAATCCGCCCGCACGTTAATAAAAATTAGCGGCAATATTATAATAATGGGGTTGTTGATATGGAAAATGTTAATAAGTTGACGGCTATTTCTTTAGCTGTAGCCGCGGCGTTGCCTATGATGGCAAGTGCCGATGTCATAATCACCGAGTATGTTGAAGGTAGCTCTAATAACAAAGCTATCGAATTGTATAACAGCGGTGATGCGGCAATTGATCTCACAGGTTATAAGCTCGTTCGTTATAAAGATGGCGCAACAGATGCGTCAGATATGCAAGTATTAGATGGCCAGAGCATTGCGCCTAAAGCCACTAAAGTGATTCTCAATTCAAGCGGTGTCATTACCCTGCCACAAGGCGTCGATAGTTTTTCTGGTAGCTTAAGCTTTAACGGTGGTGATGCTGTCGCTTTGGTTAAAGATGGCGCCGTGGTTGATATTATTGGTGATGTGCCAACGCCAGTCGGTTGGGGACTCGATGTTACCCTTAAGCGTAAACTAGACTCATTAGTTGCAAACACCGTCTTTAATGCTGCCCAGTGGGAACAATTACCTAAAGATACTTTCACTGGTCTTGGTTCTCTGAATACGCCAACCGCACCAGAAACACCTGTATTTAGTTGCAGTGGCGCGAAAATTGTTCCTATTTATCAAGTACAAGGTGCTGGCGAATCTAGCCCTTATGTTCCTCAAGGTGCATTTGAGTCTGAAAGTGAAGTGACGGTTCGCGGGGTGGTGACTGCCCGTGGCGAGAGTTTGTTCAAAGGTTTTTATTTGCAAGAAGTGAAGGGTGATAACTCGCCATATACTTCCGATGGTGTATTTGTCTTTTTAGGTGAAACACCGCCAGCAGCGATCCAACCTGGGGTTGAAATCTGTGTTCAGGGTAAGGTCAAGGAATACTTCGGTCTAACCCAAATTGATATTAAAACCGATAAAAAATTTGAAGTGGGCGCGAAGGGGGAAGTTCCTGTCGCAGCGCCTTTCTATGTTGCCGAGGGAGAAACATTCGCGCAGGCTTTAGAGCGTTATGAAGGCATGAACGTGCTATTAGATGCGGGCAGTGATCTGAAGATCAGCCGCACCTTTAGCTTCGACTATGCGGGCAAGCGTAATAACATGTTGGTGTCTTACAAAGAACCCTTGATGAAGCCAACCCAGTTATACCCAGCGCTTTCTCCAGAGGCAACGGCATTAGTTAAATCTAACCTAGAAAATCAGCTGTTTATCGAATCCGATTACAAACCTGCTGACGGTGTAATTCCTTACTTCCCTGACTTTAATGCTGAAACAGGTTATATCCGCGTCGGTGATCAATTGACCAATCTGCAAGGGGTGATTGGTTATAGCTACGGGGCTTACCGTTTAGTGGCTACGAACACTATTACTGCTGGCGATTTTATCCGCGGCGATGATAGAACAGATGCACCAAGTGTGGCGACTAAAGGTGATATCCGTGTGGCCAGCTTTAACGTACTGAACTTCTTCAATGATGTTGTGGGTGGTGATACTAACCCATCGGGTGGCAACCGCGGCGCATTGACCGAAGAAGAAATGCTGTTACAACGTGCGAAAATCGTTAGTGCCATTACTGCCATGAATGCCGATATCGTTGGCTTGATGGAAATTGCTAACAACGGTTTTGGCGAAAAGAGCGCGATTAAGAACTTAGTCGATGCCTTAAACGAGAAGCAAACTGCTGAAAATGCTTACAGCTATATTGAAATCGTCGATGAAGATAAATACGACGGTAAGTACTTCGGTAGCGATGCGATTACCGTTGGTATGCTGTACCGTGCGGGTAAAGTAAGCCTTGCAGGTGCTGCTCGCACTATTGATACCCCAGAGCAACATGCGAGTGCAGGCAGTGTGACTCGCATTAAAGAGGGTAAGACTGAGACTAACCCAGGTAACGATGCTTACCAACGCCACAGCTTAGCGCAAACCTTTAAGATCCATAATGAAAATCTAACCGTTGTTGTTAACCATCTGAAATCAAAAGGCTCAGGCTGTTTGGAGGATTGGGTTAACTTCGAAGAGTCTGTTGATCCTGCGGATCAGCAAGGTAAGTGTAATGCTTTCCGCGTGTCAGCAGCTAAAGTGATCGGTGAAGCGTTGAAAGACGTAAAAGGCGATTTACTGGTTATCGGTGATATGAATGCCTACGGTATGGAAGATCCTATCCGTGTATTGACCGACTACGATGCGAGCAAGTCCGATCGTGCAATCATGACCGCCTCTTGGACAACCTTAAATGGCAAAGTGTTTGAACGCCAAGGCAGCAAGATTGAGAAAGGTTATGGTCTTATCAATCTCAATACTAAAGCTCACGGTACTGGCACTTACTCATACAGCTACAATGGTGAGTTAGGCAACCTAGACCATGCCTTGGCAAACACAAGTCTCGCCAAGCGTTTAGTGGATATTGAAGATTGGCATATCAACTCTGTGGAGTCTACCCTGTTCGAATACGGCAAAAAATTCTCAGGTAATCTCGTAAAATCTGAAAATGCGTTTTCTGCTTCAGACCATGACCCTGTGATAGTTGCATTAAGCTATCCAGCACCTGTTGAGCCACCAAAACCTGAGCCAAAGCCTAAGGATGATGGTGGTGCACTAGGTTACTTAGGCTTAGCCTTGTTATCACTATTTGGATTACAGCGCCGTCGCCGTTAAATACGTGTTAATACGCTCACAACTTATTTTGTGAGCTAAACTCAGAGCTAAGGGATGGTTTTACCATCCCTTTTTATTGAGCTGGTTTTATCGTGTTTTCATCGTATTTCATGGGAATGAGTCTTGAGCCCAACGGAGAAAAAGATGGTTGTGAGTACACCCAAGCATTCCATTGGTGTTACCAAGGCGCCATTGTGGTTTTACGTTATCGCAGTCGTTAGTTTGCTTTGGAATATCATGGGATTATTGGCCTTTGTTATTCAAATGACTATGACGCCAGACGCCATGGCGCAGATGAGTCCTGATCAGATTAAGCTCTATGAATCGACACCCGCTTGGCTCAACTTTGTGTTTGGTTTTGCGGTGGTTTCTGGCGTTATCGGTTGTCTGTTTCTACTGATTAAAAAAGCCTTCTCTTATAAAGTGTTGCTCGCGTCACTGGTGGCGGTATTGGTGCAGATGGGTTATGTATTTGGGATTCAGCAGGCGGCAGCGGTATTAGGCTCTGATGCTCTTGTGATGCCAAGTGTAGTGATCCTTTGGGGGATTTTCTTAGTTTGGTTTAGCCGTTTGGCTGTCACAAAACATTGGTTAACTTAGTCGTAGCGTTTCCTTGCCGTACAGAACTGGTTAAGCGATGGCTTATGTGTTGAACTTCAGTCACTTCTTAGTAAACTGCTAGCTGGTTTTCTTTACTAGGATGTTGAAATGAGTATTTGGTTTAGACCGGTAAGCTTAGAGGATTGTGCCCGTTTAGATGCTGGTATGGGGGGCAAAGGCACCTTGATGCAGACCCTAGGGATTGAGATCAGCGAGATTGGCGATGACTTTATGAAGGCGACTATGCCTGCCACGCCCGCCGTACATAATCCCTTAGGCATTGTCCATGGGGGCGCGAACGTTGCCTTAGCCGAAACGGTTGCCAGTTATGCGGCAAACTTTGCGGTGGATTTCGAGCAATATTATTGTGTTGGACAAGAGATTAACGCCAACCATTTACGTGCTTCACGTAATGGCGTGCTAACCGCAACGGCAAAACCCATTCATCTGGGGAAACGCAGCTCGGTATGGGAAATCTTAATCCATAATAGTGCAGGGGAGTTGACCTGTATCTCACGGATGACAGCAGCGGTAGTTAAACGCTAATGCAGATTAACCAACCTGTTTCAATGTATAAATCGATAAATAAGGTTTTAATATGGATAGTGCAATGATTTGGGAATGGGTTGGTTATTTGGCGTCTGTGGTAGTAGCTATCTCTTTGATGATGTCAAACATCAAGAAGTTACGTTGGTTGAATTTGCTGGGGGCTACACTGTTTGTTGCTTATGGGATGGCGATACAGGCTTATCCTGTTGCAGCGGTTAACTTTTTTATTGTACTCATCGATGCTTATTATCTTGTTGTTATCTACCGTGAGCAGCTAAGCCAAAAGTAAGTTTGGAGGTTGGTTTCGATGCAAGTCCTAACCAATCTGCTTATTTTTCATACCTTTAATTTTAGTCCTCAGTGTAAAAACTCATATCTTCCATCAGTCGGGGATACCCTTTAATGGGTTTTACTCTCCAGATATTAAACAATAATACTGTCTGCACTTAAGTGATGACAGTGAGTATTTCTTAGTCTTAATCTTTAAAATAGATTATTTAAATCTGTATTAATCGTTTTATTAGATTTCATCTTTTCTCTATTCTAGCTCCATCGACAACACGTCGCCTGCCAAGGAGATAAGCCATGGCTACTATTTTCGATTTAATTGAATCTTGGATTCACACTAAAAAAGACTAAGGAGCAAGATATGAGTCAACAGTATTTAACCAGCCAGAGCGGTTCCCCTATTGCAGACGATCAAAACTCGTTGTCAGCGGGTGAACGTGGTCCTTTACTCCTACAAGATTGGCATTTAATTGAAAAGCTTGCTCATTTTAACCGTGAGCGTATTCCTGAGCGTGTAGTACATGCTAAAGGGACTGGTGTATACGGGACTTTTACCCTCACAAAAGACTTAAGCGATTACACCATTGCCGACCATTTCAATGGTGTGGGTAAGCAAACTGAAACCTTCGTGCGTTTCTCAACCGTTGGCGGTGAAATGGGCTCTGCCGATGCCGAGCGTGATCCCCGTGGTTTTGGTCTGCGCTTCTATACTGCTCGTGGTAATCACGACATAGTGGGTAACAATACGCCGACTTTCTTCCTGCGTGATGGCATTAAGTTCCCGGATTTTATCCATACCCAAAAGCGCAACCCATTGACCAACCTTAAAGATCCACAAGCGATGTGGGACTTCTGGTCATTAAACCCTGAAGCCATGCATCAGGTGACGATTTTGATGTCAGACCGCGGTATTCCGGCAAACTATCGCCAAATGCACGGCTATGGTTCGCATACTTTCTCGTTCTGGAATGCTAAAGGCGAGCGTTTCTGGGTGAAGTTTCACTTTAAATCGCAGCAAGGCGTAGTGAACTTAACCAACGAACAGGCTGATAAGTTAAAAGGGATTGACCCTGATTCATCGCAACGCGATATGGTGGTGGCGATCACCGATGGCAATTTCCCGCGTTGGACAGTGAATGTGCAGATTATGCCTGAAGCTGATGCTAACACTTACCATATCAACCCATTTGATTTAACTAAGGTTTGGCCACATGGTGATTACCCATTAATTGAAATCGGTGTGTTAGAGCTAAACCGTTTACCGCAAAACTACTTTGCGGAAGTCGAGCAAGTAGCCTTAGCACCGAGTAACTTAGTGCCTGGTGTAGGCGCATCACCAGATAAAATGTTACAGGCACGTTTGTTCGCCTATGCTGATGCCCAGCGTTACCGTATTGGGGCGAACTACAACCAGTTACCGGTAAACTGCCCACATGCGGCTAAAGCCAATCATCATCAACGTGCTGGCGCAATGGCGGGAACTCAATGTCCTTACCATGGCAGTCAAACAGG
This sequence comes from Shewanella sp. 8A, assembly GCF_023475945.1. NCBI lineage: Bacteria > Pseudomonadati > Pseudomonadota > Gammaproteobacteria > Alteromonadales > Shewanellaceae > Shewanella > Shewanella sp. 8A. Next base: position 65,525 of record NZ_JAMDJP010000004.1, on the reverse strand, counting down.
TGGCGATGCTTCAGCAAACTATGGCCCTAATAGCACTGCGGGCGCCTTGGTAGAACCAGCAAACTTTGCTGAGCCACCACTGCGTTTAGATGGCGAAGCGGCGCGTTACAGCCGATACAATCAGGATGATTACACCCAAGCCGGTAATTTGTACCGCATCTTCAGCGAAGATGAAAAAGCCCGCTTAGTGGAAACCATTTCAGGCTCACTGCGTCAAGCGAGTTTAGATGTACAGCAACGTATGCTGGCACATTTCCAAAAAGCTGATGCTGATTACGGTCAACGGATCCAAACCGCATTAGGGCTATAAGTTAATCTACTAACCCATAGCAAAGGCCTGTGATATCACAGGCCTTTTAATTATTTAAAATTCAATTGATTAGTTGAATTAATAGATTAAGGTTGCGACCCCAAGTAGGGCAAACAAAATCGCGCAGCCCCTGTGGATCCACTTCATCGGTAATTTTTCGGCACTAAAATGGCCCGCAATCACCACTGGCACGTTCGCCAGCAACATACCCAAAGTGGTACCTGCAACCACCATGGCTAAGGCATCGTATTTTGCGGCTAACACGACAGTCGCGATCTGGGTTTTATCGCCCATTTCGGCAATAAAGAACAGAATAAAGGTCGCGACAAAGGGGCCCATTTTATAGAAACGGCTTTCTTCAGCATCCACTTTGTCGGGGATTAACACCCAAAGGGCAATCGCGAAGAAGGAGGCGGCAACCAAGTAACGCGCTACATCAGGACTCACCCAGTTAATGGCCCATTGCCCAAGCCATGCGGCGGCAAAATGGTTAAACAGGGTTGAGAGTAAAATCCCCATAATGATCGCGGTTTTATTTTTAAATCTTGCAGCGAGTAAGAGGGCAAGCAGTTGAGTTTTATCGCCAATCTCGGCGATAGCAACCGTAAAGGTTGAGGCGAGTAACGCTTCCAAGTGTGATCCTTTTAGGGGTGGTTTTTGACATAAGCACAATAGACCGTCCACCCCTAGGTGCGGTTATTGTGCTCAGGTCTTGCAAGACAAATCGATGATTTGCTGTGAACACCATGGCATGTGGCCAAGTATGTTGACGTTCACCCTAGATATTGATGACTCAAAATCCAGTTAGCTACTCCCCCGAAGCGAGGTGGGCATTATACCCAAGTCGCGATCCGTTTCAAGGTTAAACTTATCAAGATTAAAAGCATAAAATCTGGCAGGTGCCAAAAAAATACCGTTCTATATTCTGTAATTCATTGAATTGTAATAATTTAATTTTTGACAACGTTGTCTTTTGTTGTTAGTTTAGCCGCATCTCAGTCTTTGAGTTACATCCTGTTAACTTAATCAATTGAGATCCACCGTATTGGGCAAACTAATTGAAAAATTAGGACGCAAAGCCTCCGGTCTAAGGTTGTAAAAGGATGTTAACTAAGATAGCGGGGTTGCTGTAGGATTCAGCGAATATATTGAATTCTTTAAAAAATAAACGGCTTTGCTTAATGCTGTTTTGCCTAAATACCACTTTTATACCAATGCCAATCTTTTATTGAATGGCCCCTACGGAGTACATTAAAGTGGAACATCTGACTGCTTTTTCTCAATCAACTGTCCCTAAATTTGCAATTCCTAAGCTTACTCAGTTAAGCCTAGTAGCATTAGCCTTGACTGCCGGAAGTTCGTTGCTGAGCCAAACGGCATCGGCTCATGGTTATGTTATATCACCAGAGTCTCGCTCCTACGCCTGTAAAACGGGCAGCAACGTCAACTGTGGCGCCATTCAGTGGGAGCCGCAAAGTGTTGAAGGTCCTTCTGGATTCCCTGAGTCTGGCCCTGCTGATGGTAAAATTGCTAGTGCGGCAAATGGGGCATTTTCTCCTTTGGATGAACAGAGCCCAAGCCGTTGGTCTAAGCGCGATATCAAAGCGGGTTGGAATGACTTTTCTTGGCAGTTTACTGCTAACCACGTTACCCGCAATTGGCGCTACTATTTAACTCGTCAAGGCTGGGATCAAAATCAAGCTCTGAGCCGCGCAAGCTTTGACTTAGCCCCCTTTTGTGTGATCGACGGTGGCATGGTGCAACCGCCAAAGCTAGTGACTCATAATTGTTATGTGCCTGAAGATAGAACGGGTTATCACGTTATCTTGGCCGTGTGGGAAGTGGGTGATACCACCAACAGCTTCTACAATGCCATCGATGTAAACTTGAGCTCAGGCGCTGTGGTGCCGGGCGAGTGGACCGATATTGGTGATATTAATCCGTCACTCGATCTTAAAGCGGGTGATAAGGTAATGACGCGGGTGTTTGATGCTAATGGTGAACAAAGCGCTAAGCAAACCCAAATTACCATTGCCGATGCCACCCAAGGTGCTAAGCAAAATTGGCCATTCCTGTTAGCTAGCGCGATTAATGCTCAGCAGCCACAACTTAAAGCTGGGCAGAAGAATGCGGCTGGTGTGATTTCACCTGTGTATGGCAAAAATGAGATTTTTGCCGCGCCTAAGTCGGGCTTAGAGCGAGTGGAAGTGAGCTTTGATATTGCGCCAGCACCGGGAAATCAGCTTAATGTCACCTCCTTGGCCGATGATTACACCATTGTTGATGGTGCCGCGCAGGTCAGTTTTGATGTGAGCACCAATGCGGATATGCAGGTGTCGGCCTATTTATTTAGCCACGATGGCACCGCAGCAGGTTATGTGACGCAGGCGGTAAACAATACCAGCGCGAGTTTTGTGTTGGATGTCGTTGCCCCTAAGGCAGGACATTATCATTTACAAGTGAAAGCCGAGCCTAAACAAGGTGAAGTTATCCAGCAAAACTTTGATCTTTTCCTAAAAGATAAAGCCACTGCACCGGATGCTGACTTTATCTTCCCTGAGGGAATAAAAAGCTATGCGGCGGGCACTAAAGTGCTACAACCTAAAACTGGTAAAGTCTATCAATGTAAACCTTGGCCCTACAGTGGCTATTGTGTGCAATGGTCACCAACTGCAACGGGTTTTGAACCAGGCGTAGGTAGCTCTTGGACCATGGCTTGGACTGAGCTGTAATTTAACATTTTGAGTGATTGTTAAATTCAACGGAATGGACTTAAGCATATGGAAGGTGTTTAAGTCCATTATCAGCGCGTTTGTGATGTTGCAAAGGCCAAATTAACCTTACGATGATTTTAATCGCGCATTTGGCGTATTTTCACAAAGGTAGCGATTTTGTTGGTTTGTATGTTTTCGTTTATCACTGCGCTATTGAGTTGTTACCATTAGGCGCGCCTTCTATCTTTGTTCACAACTGGCTTGCCCACTGGGATTGGCTCTGTTAATGTCCCTAGCTATCTTCTATTACGCGCGTTGTCGCTGTTTTGCTAAGGCAATCACGGTTGAAATTAATGTCACTTTTCTGCAAACGATTTAGTTAGCCTCAATGGCTACTGGGTTGAAATATTCAAAAGCTATTGGGGCCAATTGATCTGCTCTATTGAGATCGGATTGGATGCTTTAAGTTTAGTGACGCTTTTCGTTTGAGATTGCTGTTGGCTTAATCACAGAGTGCGCAAGGCTTTATCCTTCAAATCTACTCAAAAACCTTAAAAAAATAATTAATACTTGAACAGGATAATTGTGTGAATTCAAAAATGTTAGGCTCGATAGCAATCGTCGCGGGAACCGCCATTGGCGCGGGAATGTTAGCCTTACCCTTAGCCACGGCTGCGTTAGGTATGATCCCCGCTATTTTATTGATGGTGGTTATTTGGGGGCTGTCAGCCTATACCTCATTGTTAATGCTTGAGATTAACCTTCGTTCTGGTGTGGGCGATAATGTCCATGCGATTACTGGCAAATTACTCGGTAAGAAAGGCCAAATGGTGCAAGGCGCATCGTTCCTTAGCTTACTCTTTGCCTTAACGGCGGCGTATCTAACAGGTGGCTCATCGCTATTAGTGCTCAAAGCGCAAAATATGTTTGATATCGTGTTAGATAACCAACTGGCGGTGGTGTTATTCACCTTAGTACTGGGCGGGTTTGCGGCATTAGGCGTGGCTTGGGTCGATAAAGTGTCGCGCTTTTTGTTTTCATTGATGATTTTATTGCTGATTGTTGTCGTGCTGTTTTTATTACCTGAAGTCAGTATTTCCAGTATGGCAACCAATGCGATGACGCAATCCTTGACCAGCAGTTGGATGGCGGCTATCCCAGTGGTATTTACCTCCTTTGGTTTTCATGTGTGTATTGCAACTTTAGTGCGTTATTTAGACGGTGATGCCGCCTCGCTGCGCAAGGTATTGTTAATAGGTTCAACGATTCCGCTTGCCTGTTATATCTTTTGGTTGTTGGTGACCTTAGGCACTGTGGGGGGCAATGAAATCAGTGGCTTTAATGGTTCTTTGCCAGCGCTTATCAGTGCGTTACAAGAGATTGCACACACGCCTTGGATCAGTAAATGTATTTCGCTATTCGCGGATTTAGCTTTAATCACCTCTTTCCTCGGGGTGACCTTAAGTTTGTATGATTTTGTGGCAGAACTCACCCGCGCTAAGAAGACCTTTTTGGGGCGGACGCAAACCTGGTTATTAACCTTTGTGCCGCCATTGTTATGCGCGCTCTATGTGCCCGAAGGCTTTGTTGCCGTATTAGGCTTTGCTGCGGTGCCGCTGGTGGTGATGATTATTTTTCTGCCGATTGTGATGGCGTTACGTCAACGCCAAGCTGTGCCCCAAGGATACCAAGTGTCAGGTGGAATATTTGCCCTTGGACTTGCAGGTCTGTTGGGAGCAATCATTATTGGTGCTCAGCTATTTGTCGCACTTTAAACTGCGGCAATTGAACGCATTTAAACTTGTAGTGCTTAGTTAATGTATTTGCTTTGTAAGCGAATTTTTCTGAGTCTGTTATAAAGTGCGTGCGATATGCTAAAGTCAGGCTATGTGCCTGACTTTTTACTTTCTGGCTGTCGGGTAAGTGATTCACATCATACGTAGAAATAGCCTCGCAAGCGCTCGGCTTTCTTTATCAAAACGGACTTAAGACAATGAAAAAATGGTTACTCTCAGTTGCTGTGGCGGCGAGTTTTGCTTCCCATGCTGACGAAGGTATGTGGCAGCCCCATCAATTGCCCGCAATGGCCGATGAACTCAAAGCGAAAGGCTTAGAAATTGATGCTAAATCAATCTCTAAACTTACCGAATTCCCGATGAATGCCGTGATAAGCCTTGGTGGCTGTACGGCATCTTTTGTATCACCCAAAGGCTTAGTAGTGACTAACCATCACTGCGCCTATGGTTCGATTCAATACAATTCTACTGCTGAGAAAAACCTGTTACAGGACGGTTTTTTAGCTAAAACCTTTGCCGATGAATTACCCGCAGCCCCTGGCTCTCGGGTATATGTGACTGAAGATGTCACCAATGTTACTGAACGCGTTAAAGCTGGGCTAGAAAACAAAACGGGCCGTGAGTTTTATCAAGGGATTGAAAACCAAGAGAAAGCTCTCGTTGCCGAGTGTGAAAAAGACGAAGGCTATCGTTGCCAGGTGTATAGCTTCCACGGTGGCTTGGAATACTATCTGGTTAAACAGCTAGAAATCCGCGACGTGCGTTTAGTCTACAATCCTGCGGGCAGCGTTGGTAAATACGGTGGCGATATCGATAACTGGATGTGGCCACGTCATACGGGCGACTATTCTTTCTACCGCGCCTATGTGTCTAAAAATGGTAAACCCGCAGAATTTAGCGCTGACAACGTGCCTTATGAGCCAAAGAGTTTCTTAAAAGTATCAGCCAAAGGCGTGAGTGAAGGTGACTTTGTGATGGTAGCGGGTTACCCCGGCCGCACTAACAGATACCGCACCGCGACTGAAGTTCAAAATGAGTTTGAGTGGGCTTATCCCGAAGGCAAAATGCTGCGTGAGCGCTTTATTGAAATCATTAAAGCAACTGCGCCAGAGGGCAGCGATGAGCGGATTAAGTACGAAAGCCAAATCGCGGGTCTAGCTAATTATGCAAAAAACTTCACTTCGATGATCGAGTTTTACGGCAAGTCGACCATGTTGGCCGACCGTAAAGCCCTTGAAGCTAAACTGGCTGAGTGGATCGCTAAAGACCGCAGCCGTGAGGCTAAATACGGTAAAACCTTAGCCGAATTAGATGCCTTGATTGCTAAGAGCAAAGCGCACCAAGAACGGGATATGATTTTAAGCTACATCAGTAGCACCACTATGTTACCAACGGCGACGAATCTGTACCGTTTAGCCCATGAAAAGCAACTGCCTGATATGCAGCGTGAACCAGGCTTCCAAGACCGTGATATGACTCGCTTTAAAGCAAGCATGGAACGTATTGACCGCCGTTATGCCGCGAGTGTCGATAAGGCCGTACTCTTAGATATGCTAAAACGTTATGCCGCGTTACCTGAAGCGCAGCGTTTACCTGCGATGGATAAAGCCTTTGGTATCGATAACAAGGTTAACGAAGCTAAGCTTGCTAAAACCTTAGATAAAATGTACGCCAAAACCGAACTCGGTAATAAAGATGTGCGTTTAGCTTGGATGGAAAAATCGGTCGACGATTTTAAAGCCTCTAAGGATCCTTTTATTCAATTTGCGGTGGCCATGTATGACACCAATATGAGCGAAGAGAAGAAAGAAAAAGAATTAGACGGCGAGATGATGAAAATACGTCCGCAATATATGGATGCCATCATTGCCTATAACCTTGAGCAGGGTAAGCCCGTTTACGCCGATGCGAACTCTAGCCTGCGTGTTACGGTTGGCCATGTAAAAGGTTATTCGCCAAAAGATGGTTTAGTGGCTGTGCCATTCACTCGCCTCGAAGGCATAGTGCAAAAAGACACGGGAATTGATCCATTCGATGCACCGAAAAAGCAGTTAGAGCTTATTAAGCAGAAGCAATACGGTGATTTCTATATGAAATCTATCGATTCTGTGCCGGTAAACTTCCTGTCGACCTTAGATACCACCGGTGGTAACTCAGGTTCGCCTACCTTAAACGGCCGCGCCGAATTAGTGGGTCTGCTGTTTGATGGTGTATATGAAAGCATTATCGGCGGCTGGGCATTTGATAATGAAATTAACCGCTCTATTCATGTCGATAGCCGTTATATGTTGTGGGTAATGAAATATTTGGATGGTGCCGACAATCTCTTAGCTGAGATGGAAATCGTTAAATAATCCATTGCCGGATTAGCGTCACTGCGGTCAAAGCAAGACAATAAAAAGCGATAAACCCATAGGGCTTATCGCTTTTTCATTTTGAGATGATAAAACGACCCAATGCCTGCGTATGGTGGAAAGCGGTTTGGGATAGATATTCATTAGGTTGAGTTGCACACGCCCTAGTGCTCGCTAAATATCAAATACTGGCTTTCGTTGCATTCACTCAACGAGACAGTAAATAGAAACTAATATTGATACTGGCTTAGGGTTTCTATTAGGGACTAATTCAGCAGTATCCAGTTTGAATTTAGCCCTAAATGTCTTGTGGTGTAGCGCTGATGTATTCACCTAAAGTGAGCTATAAGATAAGAAGACCTCTGCAGCTTTGGTGGCACAAAAAATAGTGTGCCACTTCACCCTTAGCAGATTATCAGTTCTTAAAAATTTGGACAGAATCATCTATCTCTGCGGATTCTTCCTGCATAACGGGTGGGTTGGCGATATGGTCGTCTAAATTATCACTCAGCATTTCACGGTATTCTGCGCTAAACCAGTCGAGTGCATTGTCTTTTTCTGCACCTAAATCGGCTGATTTAATCGCCGCTTCAAAAGCATTAAAACGGGCCGCCGCAAAACGCAGGGCGGTTCCTACTTTGCCTACATCACCTTCTTGCTGGCTTAGCTGATTGGCTAAGGCAATAAATTGATCGGCAAGTTCAAAAATAGTGGTGTTGCTCGTGTCTGTCATAGCGCTTACTCAAAATAATTTATTGGTGGGCGATTCTATCCTAATTTCTATGGGAAAGAATCGCTAACTCTTAACTATTGGGATCTAAGTCTGTTGTGACGGTTCCCGTTCTTGAATCGTAATAAATGGATAATTTATCGTTAGCCCGATAAAAATATCGGCATTGATTAGGGTTGAGATAACTGGCTTTATAGTCTGTTTCGGTAGCATCAATATTGAGTCGTGAGACGCTCGGCTGCGCATTTTGGAATAACACTTCCCATACAGAGACACAGTCTTCCACATTATCTAATGAAGGTGATGCCTCATTGCCATAAATATAGTGTTGGGCAGGCCAACCGTTAGCATTAAAGTCCACTTGTTCAGATTGTGCAGTGCCAAATACGGGTAAATCTTCCTTGGGGCCTGAGCCTACTTTCACTGCCCAAACTGAACGCGCTAAATTTAAACCGGATTTAAATCCTGCGCCTGCGGCTTTAACTGTAGCGATCTGCGCATCTTGCTGCACATTGATAAACTTGGGCAAAGCCACAACGGCTAAAATTCCAAGCACAATAATCACTACAACGAGTTCAATTAAGGTAAAGCCTGCGGATTGTGGACTTGAGCCTTGTAAGCGGTCGCGGATCATTTATCTGAATGAATAGGGGATAAGTGCCGACACTATAGCACTTAATTGGTGGCATTTTAACTTGAACTATCAGCAGTTCAGGCGAATTAATCGCACAGTGAGCTTGTCATGGTTGCTTATCACTTTTAAGCTAACGGCATTGTAACTTAAGTAAGAGAAACTGATTTTGGCGACTTGGCAAGCATTTATCGACCATCAACGTACGCAGCCTTACTATCAACAGCTGATCGCATTTGTGAATCAACAGCGAGAAGCGGGCAAAGTGATTTATCCTCCGAAAGAGGATGTGTTTAATGCATTCAAAACAACGCCGCTCGAGCAAGTGCGTGTAGTGTTAATTGGTCAAGATCCCTACCATGGCCCCAATCAAGCCCACGGTTTATGTTTCTCAGTGAAACGAGGGGTTAAACCGCCGCCTTCGCTTGCCAATATGTATAAAGAGTTGGTTAACGATATTCCGGGATTCCATATTCCCAACCATGGTGATTTAACGGCCTGGGCTGAACAGGGGATTTTGATGCTTAATACTGTCCTCACGGTAGAACAGGGGCAAGCGCACTCCCATGCCAATGCGGGCTGGGAAATTTTTACGACGGAAGCGTTAAAGCTGCTTAATGCGCAGCAACGTCCAATTATCTTCGTGCTGTGGGGGAGTCATGCCATCAAAAAAGGTGCTGTGATTAACGCGCCACAACACCAAATTCTATCGGGACCGCATCCATCACCTTTATCGGCGTATCGTGGTTTTTTTGGTTGTGGGCATTTTTCAAAAGTGAATCAACTACTGATGGCTCGGGGCGAAGTGCCGATTCAATGGCAGGTTTAAGTTCCATGTTGTAAAGAATGCTAAAAATAAAAAGGCCTTGCGAAGCAAGGCCTTTTTATTGATTGTTCACAACAGCTTAGTGGTTGCGGTCAACAGATATTTTCGCCAGTGAGACTAATGCGGTTTTAAAATCACTGTCAGGTAATGCCGCAAGTGCAGCAATAGCCTTATTTGATTCCTCAATGGCCTTTTGCTGAGTATAAGTGAGCGCGCCGCAATGATGCAGAGCGGCAACTATCTTCTCAATCGCATGGGTGCCATCACCTTGCTCAATCGCATGACGAATGAGTTGCTGCTCTTCTTCTGTGCCATGGGCAATGGCATAGATCAGCGGTAAGGTCGGCTTGCCTTCGGCGAGGTCATCACCGATGTTTTTACCTAACTCTTCACTGTCGGCGGTGTAGTCGAGCAAATCGTCGGTCAATTGGAAGGCTGTACCTAAATACTTCCCATAATCGCCCAACGCCGTTTCTTGTTCAGGTGTGGCGCCCGCTAATACAGCGGCAAGTAAGGTTGCGGCTTCGAATAGCTTTGCAGTCTTACAGTAAATCACCCGCATATAGCTTTCTTCGGTGGTATCTGGGTCATTACAGTTCATTAGCTGTAATACTTCGCCCTCAGCTAATACGTTGGTGGTATCGGCGAGTACCCGTAATACTCGCATGTTGTCGAGTTCAGTCATCATTTGGAATGAGCGGGTATAAAGGAAGTCACCCACTAATACACTGGCGCTATTACCAAACAGCGCGTTGGCGGTTTCGCGGCCGCGTCTGAGGGTCGATTCGTCGACCACATCATCGTGCAGTAATGAAGCGGTATGAATAAATTCAATAATCGCGGCAAGCTTAAGGTGGGCTTCACCTTTATAGTCGACGGCGCGAGCGGCGAGGACGGACAGTAAAGGACGAAGACGTTTACCACCACCATTGATAATGTAGAAACCTAGCTGGTTGATCAGGGCGACATCTGACTCCAGCTGTTTATAGATCAGCTGATTGACTGCTTGCATATCAGTGTCAGCCAGTTGACGAATAGCGTTTAAATCCATAATAGACTCTGGTTGTGGGGCCATTACGTACCCGGCCTGTATTTTAGGCTCACGTGTTATATAGAATGAATTTTACCTAAAATTCTGACATATGACAGTACTCACACTACTAATGTGCGAGTTATTCCGGCCTTTTTTTATTCTTTCCTAATTAGGGCTTGCCAGATAAGGATTCTTCGCGTAAACTCCGCGCCCATTGTCAATAAAGTTTTTGTAGCATCCTGCCCCCAAGAATGTGGGCCAGCATGTTAGGAATATCGGAGTAAAATAGCTATGTACGCTGTTTTTCAAAGTGGTGGTAAACAACACCGTGTAGCCCCTGGCCACACAGTTCGTTTAGAAAAATTAGAAGTTGCTACTGGTTCAACTGTTGAATTCGATCAAGTTTTACTGATCGCTGACGGTGAAAAAGTGCACGTTGGTGCTCCTTTAGTGGCTGGCGGTAAAGTCGTTGCTGAAGTAGTAAGTCATGGTCGTGGCGAGAAAGTAACTATTGTTAAGTTCCGTCGTCGTAAGCACCACGACAAGAAGTTGGGCCACCGTCAGTGGTTCACCGAAGTTAAAATTACTGCTATCAACGCATAATAGGAGTCTAACTCATGGCACATAAAAAAGCTGGCGGTTCTACTCGTAACGGCCGTGATTCAGAAAGTAAACGTCTAGGTGTTAAGCGCTTTGGCGGTGAATCAGTTCTAGCTGGTAACATTATCGTTCGTCAACGTGGTACTAAATTCCACGCTGGTGTAAACGTGGGTATTGGTCGCGACCACACTCTGTTTGCTCTGACCGACGGTAAAGTAAAATTCGAAGTTAAAGGTCCTAATAACCGTAAGTTTATTAGCATCGAAGCTTAATTTTCGAGTCTAGCTTATACTGTAAAGCCCCGCCTTTGGTGGGGCTTTCTGTTTTTTGTGCTTCTACTTACCTACGTTTCTGGAGCGATTTGATAAATCTTTATCAAATTAAGGGCGTTGACTGGTAAGATTGGGAGCAAGTATCTCGAGTTTTTTGGCGACCGATGAAGTTAAACGGTATAATTCCTTCATTCAGTGATGCCAGGAGTAAGTATGAAGTTTGTCGATGAGGCAGTAATTAGGGTCGAAGCAGGCGACGGCGGTAGCGGTTGCGTGAGTTTCAGACGCGAAAAATATATCCCTGATGGTGGTCCTGATGGTGGTGATGGTGGTGACGGCGGCAGTGTGTATCTGGAGGCCGACGAAAACTTCAACACCTTGATTGAATATCGTTTTGAACGTTTCCACATGGCTGAACGCGGTGAAAACGGTCGTGGCCGTGATTGTACTGGCCATAGTGGTAAAGATTTGATTTTAAAAGTGCCTGTGGGTACTCGTGCGATTGATCATGACACCGAGGAAGTGCTTGGTGATTTAACTACCCATGGCCAGAAGTTATTAGTGGCAAAAGGTGGTTTCCATGGTTTAGGGAATACTCGCTTTAAGAGCAGTACAAACCGTGCGCCACGCCAGAAAACCTTAGGTACACCGGGTGAAGTGCGTAGCTTAAAATTAGAACTGCTATTGTTAGCCGATGTTGGCTTGCTTGGTATGCCTAATGCGGGTAAATCGACCTTTATTCGTGCAGTGTCTCGTGCGACACCTAAGGTTGCGGATTATCCCTTTACGACATTAGTGCCTAACCTCGGTGTGGTTAACCCACGTCCAGGCCAAAGCTATGTGATCGCAGATATTCCTGGTTTGATCGAAGGCGCGGCAGAAGGTGCGGGTCTGGGTATTCGCTTCTTAAAGCATTTAGAACGTTGCCGTATTCTGTTACATATCATCGATATCGAGCCAATTGATGGCACAGATCCTGTCGACTCTGCCCGTGCAATCGTCGGTGAGCTTGAAAAGTATTCGCCAAAACTGGCAAGCAAACCTCGTTGGTTAGTCTTCAATAAGGCCGATCTACTGCTCGAAGACGAGCTAAAAGAAAAGGTTGACCGAGTTGTTAAAGAGCTTGGTTGGGAAGGTGAGGTTTACACTATTTCCGCCTATGGCCGCGATGGTACTAAGGAATTAGCGACTAAGCTGTGGGATTTCATCCAAAGTCTTCCTCCTGAAGATAAAGATGCAAATCCAGACGATGAAGTCGAATTCAAGTGGGATAATTATCATCAAGCTAACATTGAGTCCGTCAATGAAGATTATGATGATGACTTCGACGATGACTTTGATGATGATGACTACGATGTTGAAGTCATCTACCAAAGATAATATCCATATCTAAGTTTTGAGAGTTTCGTGTACGCAGATACTCAAAATGATATTACTCGGCAAGTTGTGCGGGTTGCACAACTCTTGCTGGCCTACGGTGCTGAATCTGATTTAGTTGAAGAAATCAGCCAGCGCCTAGGTCAGGCCTTAGGCTTAGCAAGTATCGAGCTTTCTATTTCCTCCAATTCCCTCGTGTTAACGAGTTTAGTTCATGGTCGCTGTATCACGACAACGCGTCGGATCCGTGAGCATGGCATTAACATGACCATAGTGTGTGAGTTACAACGTATTTGTTTACTTGCAGAAAAAGGCCTCTATGGCCCCAATGAAGTGCGCAAACGTTTAGCCCGCATCGAGCCTAAGACCTATCCTCCTTATCTTGTTATATTGATGATAGGCTTATCCTGCGCGAGTTTTTGTCACCTCTTTAATGGTGATGTCGCGGCTTCTATCATTACCTTTTTCGCCTCTGCAGTGGGAATGTCGGTGCGCCTTGCGATTGCAAAGCGGCATTTTAATTTGCTGGTGAATTTTGCGGTGACGGCATTTGTCACTAGCATGTTGGCGCAGACGGGTTATGTATTCAACTTGAGTGAGACTCCGCAGGCGGCCATGGCGGCCAGTGTATTAATGCTGGTGCCGGGATTCCCAATGATCAATGCGATTTCTGATATGGTTAAGGGGCATATGAACGTGGGCATTTCCCGTTGGGGACATGCAACATTACTGACGGTTTCTTCGGTCATTGGGATTACAATCGCAATGCAACTTGGTGGTATTTTTCTGTGATGGAATTACTGACTATTTTGCTACACGATGCCTTTTTTTCAGCGATCCCTGCCATCGGCTTTGCCATGGTATTTAATGTACCTAAACGCTTTTTAGTCTACTGTGCATTAGCTGGCGCAATTGGTCATAGCTCTCGCACACTTATGCTGCAATTTGGCTTACCCATTGAGTGGGCGACCTTTGCCGCTGCGGCCTTAGTGGGCACTATTACAATCGGGTTTGCAAAGCGTCATTTAGCGCCGCCGTTGATGTATGCAGTTGCTGCCATTATCCCCATGATCCCAGGTACTTATGCATTCAATACTGTGATTGCCTTAGTGCAACTCACGGCACAATCGCAGGTAAGCCAAGAGCTGACAGGCCAAGTGATTAGTAATGGGTTAAAAACAGTCTTTATTCTAGGGGCGCTATCGGTGGGCTTAGCCTTGCCGAGTTTGCTGTATTTTAGAACCCGTCCAGTTATTAAATAAAAACAATTCCACAGGAGTGACCATGCGCATTGCTATGATAGCCGCGATGGCAAACAATCGAGTCATCGGAAAAGACAATAAAATGCCATGGCATCTACCCGAAGATTTACGCCATTTTAAAGCCATGACCTTAGGTAAGCCAGTTGTGATGGGCCGTAAAACCTTTGAGTCAATCGGTCGACCTTTACCTGGGCGTCATAATATTGTGATTTCTCGCCAAGCGGATTTATTGATCGAGGGCGTAACCTGTGTCACATCATTTGAAGCTGCCAAAGAGGCGGCTGGCGATTGTGAAGAGTTGGTGGTCATTGGCGGTGGACAATTGTATCAACAGCTATTACCACAAGCTGATAGGCTCTATCTAACTCAAATTAACTTAGACGTTGAAGGTGATACCTTTTTCCCTGCTTGGAAAAACGATGAGTGGCAAGAAACCGAATCCGTAGCGGCTATAAATGCTGATGGGCTGGAATATCGCTTTATCAATTTGGCAAAAAAATGTTAAATTATGTCGTTATGTTGTGTACCCTGTGCGTATGGATTGTCAATATGTCGAAGGTATTATACCGGTTAGGCGCCAGTAGGCTGAGATAACTGTGTTATCGAGAGCTATCTGAACCTGAGAGGTCAATTATCGTTAGAGATAGACGCAGACCATACAAACCATAAAAAAATTATAAGAAAGTATTAAGGAGTATCGGATGCGTCTAATGCCTGTAGCCTTGGCTGCACTAATCGGATTTAGCTATGTTTCTGTGCCAACCTCGGCTAAAGCGACTGAAGCAGATCCGCTTGTTGCGAGTATTTGTGATTACGTTAAAGCGAACGATAAAAACCGCTTACGTAAAAAATTAAAAGAAAGTCGTGTTAAATTGCGCCAAGTTTACAGCGGAATTAGTTGTGACGGCCAAAGCTTACTACGTACCGCCTATGCCGTGAATGCGAATGATGCGGGGGAGTTTGTTGCTAAGCGGTTATCCGCCAACGAGCTAAGCGTACCGGAAGCGGATGGCATGACTATCCAAGCTTGGGCTGAGGCAAATGGTCATAGTGCCAGCCCTATCACTGCAGCGGTTAAAGAGCGTTTAGGTGCAGGCGCTGGCGGTGAAGAAGAGTAATAGCCTGTTTGATCATTTTCTCGCGTGCTTTTACATAGGCAAAGAATAATACATAAAAAATGCCGAACTCAGTTCGGCATTTTTTATGGGTGTCGTTTAGGCCGTTTTTACCGAATATTGAGTTGAGTTCCGAAATTGCATTTATAGCATTTGGCTGCGGGATAGCCTGATAACCTAGTACAAGGGAAAGCGCAAGCCAAAGAAAAGGGCCGCGACAGCGACCCTATTTATACCTGAGTGTTTGCTTACACTCTAAATTCACCGACAGAAGCTTGTAGCTCTTCGGCAAGCTTAGCCACCTGATGGCTTGATTGGGCGGTTTGATCTGCGCCAATCGCGGTCTCTTCCGAAATTGCTGCAATATGTTCTAGTTTTTCAGACACTTGTTGGCTTACTAAATTTTGTTCCTGCGCGGCGTGGGCAATATGAGTGCCTGCATCATAGGCTTTATGCACCGACTGGCTGATGGTCTCTAGGGCAAGGTTGGCTTGTTCTGTTTTTGCTACGCAGGCATTGGCTTGGGCACGGCCCATATCCATCGCAGCCACTGCTTGCTGTGCCCCTTGCTGCAATACCTCAATCATTTGTTGAATTTCACGGGTCGAGACTTGGGTTCTTGATGCTAGGCTTCTTACTTCGTCGGCGACGACCGCAAAGCCACGGCCTTGTTCACCCGCCCGCGCGGCTTCAATGGCCGCGTTCAATGCCAATAGATTCGTCTGTTCGGCAATACCGCGGATCACATCCAAAATCGAGCCAATTGAGGCGCTATCCGATTGGACCTTGTTAATCACTTGGCCTGCTTTAGCCACTTCTTCCGCTAAGGCCAGAATGGTGTGTTTATTTTCCTCGGCAATAGCACGCATATGCTTAGCTTCTTGATCAGCTTGTTTAATTTGCGCGAGGGCATCATCGGCACTCATCGACACTTGTTGCGCGCTGGAGCTTAATTCTGTCGTTGCGGTAGCCACTTGATCGACTTGATTCTTTTGTTCTTGGATACCCGTGGTGGTTTGTGCGGTGATTGCAGAGGTCTGTTCAGCTGCGGCGGCAAGCTGGTTTGAACGATCTAAAATACCCGCAATTAAGCCGCGTAAACTATCGACCAAGCGATTACAGTTTTTGGCAAGTTCAGCAAACTCATCGTGACCTGAATCATCTAATTTATGGGTTAAATTACCTGAAGCGAGCACATTCAGCGCATTGTTTACTTGGTTCAGCGAGCGTTTTAGGGGCGTGACTACGGCAAAGCTGATAATAACGGCGACAACAATTGCGATAAGCACCACAATCATAGTGCGGATACTGGCTGCATCAATTTGAGCAATGGTTTCTTGGCTCATTTGTGCTGCAACCGCTTCGATATTATTGCTCACTTCTTCCATGTTACGATCGATGATTTTAGCGTCTTTCTCAATAATGCTGAGCTGATTCGATGCCGCCAGTGCGTGGTTCAGCTGGCTCGCTTTGAGTTGCACCATAGAATCTGAGCCTTCGAGGAGTGCCAGTACTTTTTTAATATCTTGGTTAATCGATTCTAAGGTATCAGCTTCAATAATACCCTGCGCATGGCGGTTAACGTATTCGAGCTTATTTTTGCTTTCGCTAAGAATGTAATCAAGTTCCTTGGAAATGAGTTCGTGTTTACTCATTTCTTCGTTTGTCACCAAATCAGCAATGGTGGTGATGATATTCCCCATGCTGCTATCAATTGCACTGGCTGAAGCTGCAAGACTCTGGGCATCAGGGTTTTGGCTATTTTCTAAATCGATAATATCGAGCAGTACCGATGAGGCATCATCGGCGGCATTTTCGAGTTTCTTTTTTAAATTGATAAGCTGTTCTTGTTTGCTTAACGCGGCTTCTCGCTCGGTAAGCATGGCCAAACTATCCCGCTCAAAGGTAGAAAAGCTTGTATTTAATTGAGAAATCAATGATGACAAGTTGTTTTGCTTTTGAACAAGCTGGTTAAGATTGCTGATCTCATTTTTAAACTGGGCGCTATGGTCGTTAAATACTTTACGGATATCGGGAATGAGCCGGGATTTTGGGGCATGGTAAGCGATTAATACTTGACGCTGTTGCTCACTCAGGGACTCGGTTAAATGATTGGTCGATTTTAGGGCTGGCAGGCTGAGTTCTTGCATCATCGCCGAACTATCTTTGAGGCTAATGTTCGTCAGGTAAGAGGTAAATCCTAACAACACAAGTAAAAGCGTGACTATGCTAAACCCGCCAATGACTCGGGTGGCTACATTAACTTTCATAGGATACTCCGGTTATTATTATATTATTCCGAATGAAAAGATTATTAAATTCAGGGCTTAGACGCACTGTCGTTTATCGACCAAAGTTAAGGTTAGTTTAACTCTTTTTTAACTTTTTTTGGGTAATTTTTTGGTCTTTTTCAAGATGCCATAGGGTGAGGTGTTCTCCCCAGCAACAGCCTGTATCGAGTGCTTTTAACTTAGGATCTTTCACTTTTCCCATCAATGCAGCCCAATGTCCAAACACTAATGTGTGACTTTGGCGTAATGCCGATGTAAATTCAAACCACGGGCGAAGCTGTGGATTACTGCAATTTTCTGGTGGCTGTTTACAATCAAAATCCAAATGACCATCGATATACAAATAACGCATGCGGGTCAACGCATTAATACAAAATCGCAGCCGATTTATACCAATAGCACTTGGGTCCCAACGTTCTGCGGTGTCGGTATACATTTGGCGAATGAGTGCATCGAGATAGTCATTTTGCTGTAGGGCTTGGCTAACCAGTTGGGATTCTTGCTTTAATTGTTCTAACGACCACTGCGGCGGTACGCCAGCATGGGTCATGATGACGTTATGTTCTGGCAACTCCCGCATTAGGGGTTGCTGCCTAAGCCAGTCGATAAGGCTCGAAATATCCGGTGCGTTTAATAGTGGTGTGAGGTTATCACTGGGTTTATCCCGCTTAAGTTTGCCATGCAGGGCCAGTAAATGCAGATCGTGGTTCCCTAGAACCGTTTTACCCGCATCACCTAGAGATTGAAAAAAGCGCAGTGTCGCTAATGAATCTGGGCCTCTAGCGACAAGATCACCCACCGCCCACAGTTCATCGCGGGATGGATTAAAGTCGACTTTAGCAAGTAATTTTTGGAGTTCGGCAAAACAGCCTTGGACATCACCAACAAAATAATGGGCCACAGTATCCTTTCTTAAATTAAATCAGTGTAATAAACCAGGGGTCGCTAAACGGAAGGGCTTAATGGTTGCCTTAAAACGTTCGCCAGATTCGCTGACCATACCATAAGTGCCATACATAATGCCAAGAGGCGTATCGAGTACTGTGCCACTGGTATATTGGTAGGCGGTATTGGGTGGAATGCTTGGGGTTTCGCCGACTACTCCTGCACCTTGTACTTCAGTCATTTTGCCGTTCGCGTCGGTAATGATCCAGTGACGGGTTTCGAGTTTTGCGGTCTGCTCACCGAGGTTGATAATGGTGATAGTGTAGCTAAAGAGGTATTTCTGATCCTCTGGCGAGGATTGTTGTTCAATATACTCGGTTTTGACTTCGACTCGGATAGAGTTATCCAATACGCTCATGTGAGTTCCTACAATGATATTGGGCACCTAGGTGCCCATCAAACTTAACTGCTTAAGCCTGCTTATCACATACCATATTCGCCATTGCAACATATTGTTCAACGGAGATTTGTTCTGGACGCAGGTTGTGATCGATACCTAACTGTTCGAACTCTTCATCACTTAACACTTGTTTGAGATTATTACGCAGTGTTTTGCGGCGCATATTGAATGCCGTGGTACATAGCTGGCGTAGCACATTCACATCTTTACAGGGGAAGGGTTTTTCAGCATAGGGCAAAAGGCGCACTACGGCAGAATCCACTTTCGGTGGCGGCGCAAAGCTATGGGGTGGTACTTCGAGTACGGGGACCACTTGGCAAAAATATTGTGCCATAACCGTTAATCTGCCATAGGCTTTCGTGCCTGGACTTGCAGATAAACGAAGTACTACTTCCTTCTGCAACATAAAGTGCATGGTTTCAATCAGTTCGGCAAACTCGAACAGATGGAACATTAACGGAGTTGAAATATTGTAAGGTAAGTTACCAAAAACTTTGAGTTTTTTACCTGGGACAACCAACTGACTAAAATCAAACTGCAATGCATCGCCCTGATGAATGGTGAGCTTATCCTTAAGTACTGGGTGATGCTGCAAGCGCTCAACCAAATCGCGGTCTAACTCCACTACGGTGAGATTGTCTATCGAGGAGGCGACTGGCTCCGTTAAAGCGCCAAGGCCTGGGCCGATCTCTACCATCACATGGTCGTTATCGGGGGCGATCGCACCCACAATGCGGTTAATCACATTGTTATCAGTTAAGAAGTTTTGTCCGAAACGCTTTCTGGCCGTGTGGCCTAAATGTACTTTGCTACTCATTAATATCTAATCGTTTAGTTTTTTGAGGATAACTCAATGGCTTTATTCAAGGCGCAGACAAAACTGCCGATATCGGCTTTGCCAGTTCCCGCAAGATCGAGCGCCGTACCATGGTCAACCGAGGTACGGATATAAGGTAAACCTAAGGTAATGTTTACCGATTTGCCAAATCCTTGTGACTTTAGAACGGGTAAGCCTTGGTCATGGTACATGGCCAAGACGACATCCGCGTCCTGTAAATATTTAGGTTGGAACAGGGTATCGGCGGGTAGAGGGCCGACAATGTTCATTTGATATTCTTCACGCAGTTCATTCAGTGCCGGAATAATCACATCGATTTCTTCCCGGCCAAGATGGCCGTCTTCACCCGCGTGTGGGTTTAAGCCACAGACATAAATCTTAGGCGAAGCAATGGCAAACTTGCTGATAAGGTCAGCGTGTAAAATCTTGATAATATGATGTAAGCGTTGGCGTGTAATGGCTTTAGCAACATAAGCCAGTGGAATATGAGTGGTCACCAGTGCCACTTGTAAACCTTGAGTTGCTAACATCATCACTACATCGGGGCAGTTAGCCTGATGGGCAAAAAACTCGGTGTGACCACTAAAGGAAATCCCTGCTTGATTGATGATCCCCTTATGCACTGGGCCGGTGACAACGGCATCAAACTCGCCACTCATATTTTTTTCACCTGCGTAACGCAGAGTCTCAACCACATAGGTACTATTTTGCTCATCAAGTTGCCCACAAACGGCTTCAGTGACGAGCTTGAAGGGGGCGATTGTCAGCGTACCTGCTGCTTGAGGTTTTGGGGCTTGATCAGGCAAATAGGGGCGAAAGGTAACATGAAGGCCAAGTCGTTTAGCCCGGCTGGCTAATAATTCAGGATCCGCACAAACGACTAACTCAGCAGGCCAAGCCTGCTGAGCCAGTTGCACGACTAAATCGGGGCCGATACCCGCAGGTTCTCCGGGGGTAACGGCAATACGTTTAGTGGTCAATTTACCTTAACCTCGATTAGACTCAGGCTGAAAGACTTCAATGTATGCGTCGGCACGCATTTCGTCTAGCCAGTTTTGCAGTTCTTCGTTAAATTTGCGACGGAAAATCAGTTGGTGCGCACGGTTAGTATTAAATTGATCCGTGGCATCGGTTTTTCTACGCTCTTCTAACTGAGTGATATGCCAGCCGTGGGTAGTGCGGAAAGGCTCACTGATCTGATCTGGGCTTAAACTATTAAGTGTCTGCGCAAATTCTGGCACATAAATACCAGGCTCAGCCCAACCTAACTCGCCCCCCTTAGTCGCTGAACCCGGATCTTCAGAGTATTGACGGGCTAAATCTTCAAATTTAGCTTCACCAGAACGAATTTGCTTCAGGAATTGCTCCAACATGGCCTTAGCGCGATCTTCCGACAGAATTGGCGATGGCTTGAGCAGGATATGACGCGCTCTCACTTCTTCAATTTCTTTGGTTTGTAAACCACGAGCATCCATAATCTTGATGATATGGAAGCCAGCACCGCTTTTAATTGGGCCGATAATATCGCCTTTTTTGGCGCCATTAATGACTTCAGCAAACAGGGTTGGCATCTCGTTGATGTTCATATAATCCCAAATACCGCCTTCAAGTGCTTTAGGGCCAGATGAAGAGGCGATAGCGGTGCGGCGGAAATCCTCACCACTCTTTAAACGTTCAAGCACGGCATTGGCGCGTTTGCTTGACGCTTCGAGTTGTTCACTAGTGGGATTATTGGGGACATCAATCAGGATATGGCCGATTTGGTATTCGACGTCCTTCATGCCTTGCTCTTGGATCAGTTTCACTAGGCCAGTGATTTCCTGTGGTGAAACTTGGATACGGCGTTGTACTTGAATACGTTGGATTTCACCTAAGGTGATTTCTTCACGCAGTTGCTCGCGGTATTGGCCGAAGCTTAAGCCTTCGCTCTCAATTTTTTGCTGCATTTGCGCCACGGTCATTTTTTGTTCGCGCGCAATGTTTTCAATTGCTTGGTCTAACTGTAGGTCACCAATATGTAGACCAATGCGATCCGCCATTTGTAATTGCAGACGAGTCAAAATTAATCGCTCGATAACCTGGGTGCGCAGTGCACTGTCGGAGGGTAACGATTGATTCGCGGCCTTAGCATTGGCTTTAACCGTGTCAATCATATTGGTGATTTCACTTTCGAGCACAATACCGTCGTTGATTTGAACGGCAACACGGTCGAGTGGCTGGGGAGCTGCCATGGTTGGCTGGCTGATAGCGAGTGCAAATAAAGCAAAAATCAGATGTTTACTGGGTTTCATCCACAAAATCCTTGGCACGTTCTAAGGTCAGATTCGACGGCTTATTTAAGTTAACTTTACCATTTATATCGAAATTACAGTGAGTTGCCTAAATGTTCTTTTGTTGGTAACTCTTAAAAGATGCGTCACTCAATTCAGTTATTGGGTGAACGCACAGCTTTCATTAACTTGTTTGGACTCTCAGTCCTTGTTGAGGTTCAGCAATCTACCACAATTCTTTGCTAATTCCTCAGATAAAGCGGTTTTCTGTAGTTAAACAGACCATCATTGAGCATATCCGTTACACCTAATGGACCAGAACCACCGAGCCCTTTGATGACTAAGTTGAGGTACACACCACGCTCAAATTGCTCGCGCTCATCGATAATGGCTGAGCCGATGTTGTCATCGTAGTTGGTTTTAATGCGATAGTGATAACTGAGGCGGATTGCATAACAGCATGATTCATATTGGAAACCTGTATAGGTTTCTATGCTACGACTCTCGTTGAGGTCATAGTACCAGTTGCCAACAAAATAGAGGCTGTCATTGATAGGCCAAGCTCCGCGAACACCTGCTTGGGAGATATTAACCAAATCGTTAGTGTTAGAGTTCAGTAGATCGGGTACATAACGATAGCTTAATTGCAGTAGTTTGTTGGCTTCAGGACGGAAGTCTAAGGTGACTTCGGTCTTTTTATTGTCACTGGTGTTGGTATCGTACTGAATGGCTGCGCCTAAATACCAGTCTTGGCTTAAACGAGTATCTAACTCGGCCGCCAATACTGAAGTTGATTGATTTTGCTCAAAAATATTATCTTCGAAGCCTAGCTTACTGTCTTGAAGATAGAAGATTTGTCCGAGACTGAATTTGGTCGCTTCTTGGTTATGGTCATCGAAGAAACGAGTTGTAATACCAAGAGTCACTTGGTTGGCATCGGCGATACGGTCAAGGCCGGAGAAGCGGCGATCCCGGAATAGACCAAAGTAGTCGTCCTGCAATTGGGCGGTATCGTAAATACCAATACCCCGTTGATCCTCATAACCTACATACAGATACTGGAATTGAGGTTCGAGTGTTTGGCGATAATTTTGCTCAAATATTTCGGTAAAACGTTCGAAGTTGATTTGTCCGTTGATACGCACCTGAGGAATGGTACGGCTTACAGTGTCATCTAAGGTATCAAATTTAGTGTTATTTTTGTCCTGCCAATAGTTAGTTTGCATTAACTTTAATTGGCTCGTCAGTGAGCCTGAAGGACCATGGATTGGCAGTGTTAGGCTGGGTGCCATATGCAAACGGGTTGCCGTGTTTACATCGTCATCTTGGTGGGCAAAATTGGTCAGCTCGGAGTTAAAACCAAAGTCCAAGTTGTTCCAAAAGTCGGCGGCACGGTAGTTAAAGTTAACCTGTGGCATCACTTGGTATGGCTTTTCATCTTCGCCCAGAACTTTAATATCCTGCACCCGAGTGCTGATATCCCAATCACGTTCGAAGTAACTGACTTCGCCAATCCGTGATAATTGGTTATCGGTCGCACGGTTAACATCAGACTTTAAGTCGTTGAAATAGTTGTTATCCGAAACTTCAGTAAAGTTAGTCAATACTCGCCAGTTTTTATCGATAGCTCCCTGGTGTTGCCAGTTATACAGGTAACGATTTGGGCTGCCGCCGATCATTCGATCACTGCCTAGATATTCAAAATTCAAACGGCCATTTTGAGCTTCACCCGCGAGATAACGAAACTCAGTTTTAGTGAATAACCCGCGGTTAGTCATATAGTTTGGCGTAAATGTCAGGTCGTATTCCGGTGCAATATTCCAATAGTAGGGCGCTGACACCTCAAAACCGTTGGTGGTGCTGGTGCTAAAGCTTGGATAGAGGAAGCCTGTTTTACGTTTGTCTGAAACCGGAACCGTCATATAAGGGATGTAGAATACCGGAATATCGGCCACTCGCAGCTTGGCATTCCAGATCTCGCCCCATTCTTCTTCGCTGTTGATCTTAATTTTTTCGGCTTCAAGCAACCAAGAGACGTTGTCAGGCGGACAGGTGGTAAAGTTCGTATTGGTTAAAATCAGGTTGTTGTTTATGGTGATTTGCAGTTTTTCTGCATCACCGTGCACCTGTTGCCCGTGCAGCCAATACTGTGCGCCTTTGAGGGTGGCACGATTGCTGCGCATTTGCGCCTGTAGCGAGTCTGCGGTAACGGTAAAATTGCTGTCTTGGAAGACTAAGTTGCCATTAGCATCAAATTGTTCTGTGGCTTGATCGAGGATGGCTTCATCGGCAGCGATGTGTCTATCGCCTTGGCTGAAGACCACATCACCGGTAAAAATCGCTTGCTTACCCATTTCAGCTTTTGAGCGGTCTGAAGCTATTCGAATTTTTGCTTGTTCAGCCGCACTCAACCCCGGTTGAGATACGATACGAGGTACTGGCGGTTCGATTAGGCATTGTGATGCTGAGGTTGCGGGAGATTCGTCTGCCAGGACTAATTTAGGTAACAGGCTCAAGGCCAGAAGGTAACGGATCTGCATCTTAGGTCAATAATAATGATTTCTTAGTCTGGACAAGTATCGACGGGGAAAGTTGCAAACTACAAGTGCAACGCAGCAAATAAATCTCTCAATTTCTTAGCTGTTTCCAAATTATATGCCAGCTATAATAAAGCAATTTTTCTATAAGAGCCATGAAATGACTTTATCCGATCCGAGATTTATTTCCCTTAATCAGTGGCTGAACCGTTATTTTTCCTATGATGTGACCCCGATATTGATTTCGGGTGATGCTAGTTTTAGACGCTATTTCCGCGTCGTTGCGCGTGATGCTAGCTATATTGTCGCCGATTCTCCGCCCGCCTTAGTGCCTATCGCGCCTTTTATCGCCCTCGCTAGTAGCTATGCGGCGGCGGGACTGACAGTTCCAAAAGTGATTACTTCCGATGCCGAGCAAGGTTTTATGCTTCTGAGCGATCTGGGGGATACTCAGTTATTGTCTGTACTTACGGACGATAATGTCGCCGATTATTACCGCCGCGCATTGGCATTATTGCCTCAAGTGGCCTCAGTGGTTGAGAGCTTTGATCCTGTCACAGGCAACACGCAGCCCTTGCCTTTATATGATGAGGCGTTTGTGCGCCGTGAGCTGGGGATCTTTACCGAGTGGCTGTTAGAGAGGCATTTACAGCTCGAACTTAGCCATGAGGAACGCTTACTGCTGGAGAAGAGTTTTGGCCTCTTAGTAGAAAATGCCCTCGCTCAGCCAAAGGTGGGGATGCACCGGGATTTCCATAGCCGTAACTTGATGCTAAAAGAGGGCGAGCTGTGCGTGATTGATTTTCAAGATGCGGTGTTAGGCCCTGTGACCTATGACGCTGTGTCTTTACTGCGGGATTGCTATATCCGTTGGCCGCAAACCATGGTGCTGGAATTAATGCAGCAGCATTATCAGCAAGTGCTTGAGTTAGGGCAAATTCCGGCGCAGACATCCTTTACCCAGTACCAAACTTGGTTTGATTTAATGGGGCTGCAGCGCCATATCAAGGCCGCAGGGATTTTTGCCCGTTTACACTATCGTGATAACAAGCCCGCCTATATGGCCGATATTCCGTTAACCTTGTCCTACATTGTGGATATTGCCAGTGTTTATCCTGAGTTGGCACCATTTTCCGCTTGGGTGCAATCGCGCGTTGTGCCTGCGTTTGCGGCCAAGGGAAAGGATACTCAGCAGGGAGACAAGCAATGAAGGCGATGATCCTGGCGGCAGGCAGGGGAGAGCGTTTACGCCCATTGACTGACTCTTTACCAAAACCCCTAGTACCGGTGTTAGGTAAGCCGCTGATTGTGTACCATATCGAGAAGTTAGCGGCGGCGGGTATCGTGGATATCGTGATAAATCACGCTTGGCTTGGGCATAAGCTGGTCGAAACCTTAGGCGATGGTCATGCCTTTGGGGTCAAGATCCAATATAGCGCCGAAGCATTGGCACTCGAGACCGGTGGCGGAATTAAACAAGCCTTGCCTCTGCTGATGACGGATGGCGACTCGGATGCACCGTTTTTAGTGCTCAATGGTGATGTGTTTATCGATGCCTTGCCGACGATTGTCCCCTTAGCGGATACAGCTCTGGCGCATTTATGGTTGGTGCCGAATCCCGAGCAACATCCTAACGGCGACTTTGCCTTGGAACAGGGCCTTGTACGTGAACAGGGTGAGCAAAAATACACTTTCTCTGGCATGGGCTTATATCGCCCATCATTATTTGACGGTACGCCGGATGGTGCCTTTGCCCTTGGGCCTTTGCTGCGGGCTAAGATGGCCGATGGCCTGATCACCGGGGCACACTTTAATGGACTCTGGTGCGATGTTGGGACGATTGCGCGTCTGCAAGCATTAGAGTCAGTGCTAGCGTAATGGCATATCGCCTAATGTTTAGCGCCCTGACTTAACGGTTTCACTCGCGATGTCGATTGAGTGACTGAATAAATTATCAAATTGGGAATTAAGATGCGCCTTTGGGGTAAGTTTTTTGGATTTGTTATCGGGTTTATGTTTGGCCGTATTTTCGGTGCGTTACTGGGCTTATGGCTTGGGCATCTCTACGACAAGCGCGCTGGTGGTGGCGCCAGTTTTAGTCAGATCTTAGGTCAAGCCAAGAATCGACAGGGAATATTCTTTAACACCACCTTCGCCGTGATGGGCCATGTGGCCAAGGCGTCGGGTCGAGTGACTGAAACCGATATTCGTATCGCGACTATGTTGATGGATCAGATGCGCTTAACGGGTGAAGCCCGTAAAGAGGCGCAGCAGGCGTTCCGTGAGGGTAAAGAGCCCGACTTTGACCTGCGTAGCAGCCTGCAAGCCTTTCGCGCCGTGACCCAAGGCCGTCAAGAACTGGTGCAAATGTTTATCGAGATCCAAATTCAAACCGCCCTATCGGACGGTGAGCTCGATGCCGCAGAACATGCAATTCTGATGACGGTGGCCCAAGAGTTAGGTTATGGTCGTGGGCAACTCGATGAATTACTGAAACGTTGGCAAGCGGAATACCGTTTCCACCAAACCTCTAATGGAAATAAAACCTCGATTACCGACGCCTATCATTTGCTCGGCATTAATGCCGAGGCGACGGATCAAGAGGTCAAGCGGGCTTATCGTAAGTTGATGAATGAACATCATCCCGATAAATTGGTTGCTAAGGGGTTACCACCCGAGATGATGGAAATTGCCAATCGTAAGGCGCAGGATATCCAAGCTGCGTACGACAGAGTGAAATCGGAGCGCGGCATGCGCTAATGCTTCGGTTAACGTTGTCGACGCAAGGAATAATAACGATAGATAAGGGATTAAGATGAAATACGTTAACCGATTAAGTGTGATTGCAGGTTTATTACCTCTAACCCTCGCATTACCAACCTATGCCGAACCCGAGCTGTTTGTCGCCCCCTACGGTGGTTACAGCTTTGGTGGTAGCTCGTTCGATATCAATGAACTCGATGCTAACAAGGCTGAAACCAATAATAAGCAGAGTGTGGGTATCGAAGAGGCAAGTCATTACGGCATCATGTTAGGGATTGGTACTAACGATCCCGGCAATATTTACCTGCTCTACAGTCGCCAATCCTCCGAGCTGAAAAGCGGCGGCCTGTTTACCCCTGACTTAGTCGCCTCCTTAGATGTGGACTATATCCACCTTGGCGGCACCTTATTCTTCCCAAGTGGCGATTTTCAGCCCTACATTACCGCCAGTGCCGGGGTAACTCGGATGATGCCCGATGATTGGTCAACGGAAACCCGTTTCTCCATGGGCATTGGTGGTGGTGCCGAATACCGCATGACGCAAAACTTCGCGCTGTTTGCGGATCTGCGTGGCTACGCGACCTTTATTGACAGTGACACCTCACTTTTTTGTAATGAAGACCAATGCTTATGGCATGTCACATCGGATGTAATGTGGCAAGTGCAAGCCAGTCTTGGGGTCAAACTCAGTTTTTAATTTTCCTGCTTTATGGGCAAGGCGCAAACGCAGTTAAGAGGTAAAGATGAAAATAGTCGTACTCGATGGTGAAACCTTAAATCCAGGGGATTTAACCTGGCAAGCGGTCAGCGCATTAGGGGAATTTAGCTGTTTTGCCCGCACGCCCTCGGCGGAGATTATCCCCCGTGCTCAGGATGCGGAGATCGTGCTCACCAACAAGACGCCCCTCGATGCCAACACCTTAGCCCAACTGCTTAAGCTTAAATATATCGGCGTGCTCGCCACCGGCACTAACGTGGTAGATCTTGCCGCCGCAAAAGAGTTAGGCATAGTGGTCACCAACGTGCCCGCCTATGGTCCCGATGCCGTCGCACAAATGGTGTTTGCCCATATTTTGCATCACACGCAAGCGGTTGCGGCGCACCATCAAGCCGTTGCCGCAGGGCAATGGAGCAATTGCAGTGACTTTTGTTTTACCTTAATGCCGCTGCAATCCCTTAAAGGCAAAACCTTAGGCTTGATTGGTTATGGGGATATTGGCCAGCAGGTGGCTAAACTCGCTTTAGCTTTCGGTATGAAGGTATTAGTAAATACCCGCACTCAGCCCCGCGATTTACCCCAAGGCGTGAGTTGGACATCCCGTAATACGGTATTCAAGGAGTCCGATATTCTCTCGCTCCACTGTCCACTTACCCCTGAAACCACCGAGCTGATTAATACCCAAACCCTCGAATTAATGAAGCCGCAGGCGCTACTGATCAACACCGCACGCGGCGGCTTAATCGATGAGGCGGCGCTGGCGGCCGCATTAACGCAGGGCAAAGTCTGTGCCGGCGTCGATGTTCTCTCAACCGAACCACCGAGTGCAGATAATCCGCTACTAACAGCACCCAATATCAGTATCAGCCCCCACAATGCTTGGGCAACCAAAGAAGCGCGTCAAAACCTACTCAATATCGCAACGGCAAATCTCAGCGCTTATCTAGCTGGCGAGCGAGTTAATTGGGTGAATCCCTAAGGCTTATGGGTTAGCTTGTTCCCGTTTAAAGGGAATAGGCTGCTACTCCAGCGTAAATTATGCAGGGATCGTAGGTAGTTAAAAATGTTGGCACCAACTGATAGGTGCGCCATGGCATTCGCTCACCGACACGCAGCAAGTCCATCCTTGGATGCTCGACCGCCCCGTCCGTGGGGCGGACGGTCGTCTCGCAAACCTCCATGGCTCACCTATTTAGCATCGGCGTAATCTGTAAGTTTTAAAGAAATACATAGCACGCTTTGGGACAAAAGCGTGATAGCCGCTTTGCTCTAACTCGTCAGTTTCGGATTCAAATTTCTATGGAGATAACGCAGCCAGCTGCGGCCGAAAAGCCGCGCAGCGGGTTGAAGGTCCAGCCCACGCAGTGGGCGTTGCTGACTGGCTTTGTTATACATTTTTACACTGATCTGTCATTTCAAAGGACAAATTAAGAGCATTGAAAACGCTTTCAATAATTTGATCCTGTGGAAGTTTGAAAGACTTATACCTTTCTTTCTCTTCTGCAAGCCGGCTAACCAGATAATAAAAAATTGCATATTGTTTTGATGCGGCATAAATGATTTCGATATCAAAATCTTCTTTTTGCTGATATTTTTTAAGGGTGTCAGAGTAAGAATTTACAGATTCAACAATCATAGTCAGTGATCGTAATGCATTCCTAAGCTCTGGAGTTGTAGCATGAAATGCCTTTGAAATAACCCTATCTATGCTTAAAAAATATACCTTTGATGGTAATTTTATTGGGTAGAAATCGGCGTCTGTTCTGATCATTCCTACTTTACGCTGAGTTGCTTTTCTGTGGCACTCATGCATATTTTCAAGATAATCCTTTGCGATAGCTGTGTAGTCTTGTGCTTCCGTGAAGAAACATAAAATAGCTTCTTTTGCTTCAGCTTTAGCCTTCCTACCCTCTATCCAAGGCGCAAGCCAAGCTCCAAAAGCAATACCAGCAAAAGGAACTAAATATTTTAACCAGTCCATCTTATTCCTTGCTTAACTACTGAAATGTATAACTTCTTAGTATTTATGCGCTGCGCTGTTTGCAGGGCATAAATCGCTTGTTGGACTTGGCCGCTGCCACATCCGAGTAAATGGGTATAAATGATGCTATAGGAATTTGCTTTTTTGCGGTAGCGGTTTTTTTATACAGTTTGATGGTAATCACTTGATATCGTTTTACCTTTTCCCATTCTTTCACGCTTATTTTTTGCAGATGAATCGCTATCTAACGACTCAAAACTCTAAGGAATACACCTCCCTTGGAGTTGCCGCAGGGCGAATAGACAAATTGCGTGAGTTCGGTCATGGATGACCGACTAGCTTTCGCAGGTGCAGGGACGCATCCTTCGGAAGCGATAGCAAATTTGTCAATGAGCACAAGGGGCTTTCAACTCCGTTGGGGGCGTCTTGGAGCATCCAAGGAGAGGAGGATAGGACGAGTAGTCCTCCTTGGTCGGGTGTGGGGTGAAGCCCCACGACTTTGATTTTGATTAAAGCATTCAAAATACGAAACACACTTTGGGGCATTAGCTTTTTAGCCAAATGAACAGTTCGATGGTCGTAAAGATTGCCATTGTTGCAACAGTGACCGTTGGCGGCATGGATGCCGCCGTCGAGCCTATAAGGACATATTCATGGCGTGTCACTGGGAAAACAATGGCAATTCTCCCTGTATTCCAGCAATTCATCAGCTCTGCTTTAGCGCCTTTCTTTGGTGATAAGAAAGGCGCTTTGTGTTTTTACTGTTTACGCTTTCTTCTGCGCCACGCGTAAGCGCCGAGTAGGGCGGCGATGATGGCAACGCTAACGGCCACAGGCTTTTTCAGTTTGTGGTAAATCGCATTCCACTCGGCGATTTGGTTGGCTTTTTCCCGTTCGACGGCGCGGTCAAAGTCTGGGGTTTCACACTGCGTACCAAAATTCTCGGCCCAAGGCACAAAGGGGCCGTTGGCGACGTATTTTTTATAGTAGCGTTGGGCGAGTTCATCATCGCGATATAACACCCAACCTGTGGCTTGGCATAATAGCGCCGCATAGGCTTGGCTGTTGTGGGGGACTAAGTCGGCGGCCTTGCTTGCCAGCTCGGCGGCTTGGTAGCGATAGTGGAAACGTTTATCGGGAATCGCTTGGCTGGCGCTGATGCGTTGCTGCTCTTTATCGCTGAGCTTATCCGCTGCATACCAATCCCTTAAGTCGAACATCCCGGCGTAAATCGAATAATCCGGCGCTAATTCAAAGCCTAAGATTTCCATGCCTTGATGACGCGCGAGTTCGGCGGCAGTCCAATAGGCGCGGGCACTCTCAATGCCCTTGCTACTCTTGGCTGTGGTCAATGCCTTGCCATACTCCTGCACATTGGCATTGAGTGTGGGATTACTGAAATAAGCAGGGGCTTCGGCAATCGCGCCTTCACGCAGTAAGCGACGACCCAGTAAGTAACGCAGGCGATTATTGAGTGGCTCGACACTGTCGTACCAATCGCTGTCCTTGGGATACTCGAAGTTCATTACCGGCACATGCTCGTCGACAAACAGCTTAAGCTCGGCGGTGGTGAGCACGCGCTCGGCCACATAGGCGATATCCTGCCAATACTCATCACCACTGGCGAACAGTTGGTTTAGGGCATCGACATATTCGCCCCGCTCAAGGGATAGCACGCCCTGCTCGGCGCGAATACGGCAATAGGTGGCTTGCTCTGCATCGGCTTCAATGGCCTGCTGCTGGGCATCCTGTTGGCTGGTAGTTGCGGTAGCAGCGTTCATATCCGTTGGGAAATGGCGCACCGCTTCGGCATAGGCCTTAGCGGCTTGGGCTTGATCGCCCTTTTGCATCATTAATTTTGCCGTGAGCCACCAAGTGAGTCCGCTGGGTTTAGCGAGGGCAATGAGGCGCTCGGCACTGGCATAGTCGCCCAACTGATAGTAAATCGCGGCTAACTTATCGCCTTGGCTCAGCATGAGGCCATCGGTTGGGAAGATGGTCAGGATCTTAGCGACCTGTTGACCCATTTCTGTAAGCTGTCCATCAAAGGCGAAGTCATTGGCGCTGCTCTGCCAGTAGGCGATAAGCAGTTGCTGCACGCTAGGCTGCTGCAATAAGGGTTTTAACTCTAAGAGATTTTTTGCCATTAGCGTGCGGCTTAACATCAATAACGAATCATAGCCACTGCTGTCGCCCTCGGCCGATTGAGTGGCATATAGCTCAATAATCTTATCCAGCGTCGCGGGATTTAAGGCCACATCAATTTTCGGCGGCTCATATTCCCCACGAGCCACTTCAATTTGAGCTTGGCCTTGATGCAGCAGAATATAAGCCTGTTCGCCAAGGCCGGCTAAGCTCAAACGCAGCGGATCGGCGGCGCCTTGAGTCACCTCAGCTTGTAGCTGCTGCAAGTAAGCATTGGCTTGGGCAAAATGGCTATTATCGTTGGCGCTTTTGCTCTTAATCAGCTCGATACGAGACAAGCTATACAGCGCCCACAGGCTGCGACCCGCACGCTCAGTCTCAGGTAGGGCGATGACCTTTTTAAAGTAATCGCTGGCTTTATCGTACTCTTTGGCATCAAACGCCATGGCGCCAAGGCTGTACCAGGTTAAGGCGGATGGTAAGGTTTCTTTTAACTGCGACGCCAGTTGTTCGGCCTCAGCCAAGCTTTGTGCATCACGCAGGCTATTAACTAGCGCAAGTTGAGCCTCGGATAACTCACTGTTTTCATAAGCGCGAGTCTGGGAAAGATAGCGACTGTGTGCCTCATCCCAAAGATACTCCTGCGCCGCTGGCGCCCCCTGAAACTGCCAAGCCAGTGGTTTGGCTAAACCGCTTAGCTGCTGGCTAAAACTGGTTTGCGGTAAATAGCTTAGGTTATTTTGCCTGTCTTGAGTCAACTGTAATGGGAAGTCGGGGCCACAGGCTAATAGCACAGGGGAGAAGAGACTTAACCCAATCAGGCTTGTTTGTTTTAATTTGGTTTTCCAGCGTGGAATAGCCTTCGCTGGCAATGAATTTGACTTATGGCGCATAAATTCCCTGTAAATGTAATGACTCACAACGTGCCCAGCCTATGACTCTGCGTCCATTTGGGCTTAGCTCGACCGCTGAGATTAAATTCGGCGCAAACTGCGAGGAGGCTGGTGCGGCTGCGCGCTCCTTTGAGGTGGCTTGCGGTAACTGCCACACTAATATTCCTTGGGTTAATTTGGCTTGATAACCGTTTTGCGCATCATACCCGCTGCACGCCTGCGCCGCTAGGGACAACTGGCTCGGTAACTTGCCCGCAAGATTGCCCTTATTGACTAACACCAGTTGAAATAAGCGGCTTCCCGGCGCCTCCTGTTGGGGCGACTCGGTATTGGCTTGGCTTAAGATTTCTAGCTCAATCTGCGGGGCGAGTGGTTGCTGCTTGGCGACGGCAATCAGGGTCGAGAGTGGCCAAACCCGTTTATCCCCTTCGAGGGGTAATCTAAACCAAATTATCCCCTTAAGCTTTGGGTCGGCAAAGGTGTGCAGTTTTTTTACAAAGGACTGCAACACCTGTGGATCGGCCATCAGCTCTTGACGCGCAAGATGCTGCGAAGATGCAGTGTCTACCAAAGGCATTTGCATCGGCACTTCACTCTCCACTCGATAACCCGCTGCCGTGCTATACACCGCCGAGCCGTAGGAGGGCAGGGCGATGAGATAGGGCACCTTAGCTAACCGTGACAGCTGCTCGACCCATTGCCAACCTTGGGTGGCGTCGAACAGCCCTAAACGTGGGTCGCTGACACTGTGAATTTGCAGTACCAGCTCATCGATACTGTCAAACAACGGCGGAAACTCTGGGCTGCTCATCCAAGCAGGCAATGAAGTAATACTGAGTTTTAGCGAGTGGGGTAATTGGCTTTTTAACTCGCGTAAAAAAGCGTTATAGGCCGCGAGTTTACTGCTGGCGCTATCGTGGTCGATTTCAATTCCCGCAAGCCTTGTGCCCTTTGCCTGCCAGTCTTGAATGAGCGCGAGGATTTTTTGGAGAGCTTCGCGATTATTTAGGCGCGTTAGTTGGCCATCTAATCTTATCACCGCCACTTTAGGGCGAGGATCGGCCTGTAACCAGGTATGGTTGACCTGCACTTCAAACCAGATATCCGCGCCATTGGGTTTGGGATGGGCTTGCAATGCTAGGATGCGAACGCCATTAAAGGTGTTTTGGCTTTCGACCAAGGCGCTTTGATTGGCATCGCGCCATTGCCGCTGCCAAACATACACCTCTTGGCTTAATTCACGCGGGGCGGCGGTGGCTGTTTTGATGCTCGATGTATCTTGATTCGCAGGCTGACAGGCACTAAGGGACACTAAGCCAAAGGATAACGCCAGTAACTGGGATAACCTGAGCAAAAGGAAAAGGGTGCGATGTATCGCTTGCAAGGATTTTGAGTGCTTGGGCTCAAAGCGCTTGGGTTCAAAGCGCTTGAGCTCAAAGTGCTTGGACTGAAAGCGTCTAGAGTGAAAGCGCTTAGAGTGAAAGAGAGTGGAATAACAACTGCGTAAATCCATGGGATAAGAGTAAAAGCCTAGCGTGGATTGTGCCAAATAGAGGGCTACTATGCCTCAAAACCACCTTGGATTGCATCAGGCTTTTGCATTAGACGCGAAATCAATTTGGCTGGATAAGATATGGCTGTTAACTCGGCTTTGATGCCTTAATAACGCGCCCAGCAACAGGCTGGGCGCAGTCATTATCGCCAAGGTATTGGCGACAAGTTGTTAAGCATTCATGCCTAGAAATCACTTTTACCTTAGATGCACTATCCAGCGCTTTGTTGACTGCGCTTTCGATATCTTTATCGCGGGCGAGGGCAACCCCTAAACGGCGGCGACCATCGATTTCAGGCTTAGCGAATAATCTGAGCTGAGTATTCTCCGCCGCCAAGGCATCGGCAAGACCTTGATAGCGAATGTTTTTCGATTTGCCTTCCACCAATACTACCGCTGAGGCGCTGGGGCCATGTTGGTGGATATTCGGGATCGGCAGGCCAAGAATCGCCCTGACATGCAGTGCAAACTCGGATAAATCTTGGCTAATTAAAGTGACTAAGCCGGTATCGTGCGGACGAGGCGAGACTTCAGAGAAGTACACATCACTGCCCTTCACAAACAGTTCTACCCCAAATAAGCCGTAACCGCCGAGGGCTTCCACCACTTTGCTGGCGATTGTTTGGGATTTTGCCAGCACGTCGGCCGACATGGCTTGAGGCTGCCATGATTCGCGGTAGTCGCCGTCTTCTTGTCTGTGGCCAATCGGCGCGCAGAAGTGGATACCGTTAACCGCACTAATGGTTAATAGGGTGATTTCGTAATCGAAGGGGATAAAGCCTTCAACAATAACGCGACCACCGCCTGCGCGGCCGCCTTCTTGGGCGTATTGCCAAGCTTTGGCGCTTTGAGCCGTATCGCGGATAACACTTTGGCCCTTGCCCGATGAACTCATCACGGGTTTTACCACGCAGGGCACCCCAATTTTGCTAATCGCTTGATTAAATTCGGTTTCAGTGTCGCAGAAGAAATAGGGCGACGTCGGTAAACCTAAGGTTTCAGCGGCGAGGCGGCGAATGCCTTCTCTATCCATAGTGAGCTTAGTTGCGCGCGCGGTCGGCACCACATTGAGGCCTTCGGCCTCCATCTCAACTAGGGTTTGAGTGGCAATAGCTTCAATTTCGGGGATCACTAAGTGGGGCTTTTCTAGCTCAATAACGGCGCGAAGGGCCTTGGCATCGAGCATATTGATCACATGGGAGCGATGGGCTATTTGCATCGCGGGGGCGTTGGGATAACGATCAACGCCTATCACTTCAACACCTAAGCGTTGTAACTCAATGGCGACTTCTTTACCTAGCTCACCGCAGCCAAGCAACATGGCGCGTCGAGCGCCCTCTGTGTAGGGAGTTCCTATCATCGTGTGGGTACCTTTTTATATTGGGATAATTGACGCCTTTGGACGTTCTTGGGCCATAGTCTACCCCGATTGGCGGCAAAGCATGAGACTGAAATTAACAACTGTGTTTTTGATCAAGCTATTTAAGGGGGATTAGTGCTTGGCATGGTAAAAGTCCTGTTCACTCGCTGGTTTTATGTTAACTTTTGGTTTCATAACGGATTATGGACTTAAGATATGCAAGACATTCGCGATTTGACCGCTGTACTACGCTCTAAAACGCCCATAGTGGTGATTGAAACCTATGAAGAATATCGTGTTGTTGACATGCTTAAGCGAATCGCGAATGTACTCTATCAGCCGCTATTTACTTGGAGTATTACCCAAGGGCTTACGCGGGTTGATAAGCCGATGCCTGCACAGAAATTTAATACTGAACCCAGCGATATCTTGGGGCAGATTAAAGCGACGACCCAGCAGGGGATTTATGTGCTCTGTGATTTTCATCCCTTTGTGATTGATGCGCCAAAGAATGTCCGTCTGCTGAAAGAAATCGCCCTCGAATACGATGCGCTGCAACATACGCTGGTGCTAGTGAGTCATGCCTTTGAGATCCCGCCCGAAATTAAGCGTTACTGCGCCTATTTTCAGCTTACCCTGCCGAGTACCTCGCAGCTTGAGAACCTGATTTATCTTGAGGTGGATAAAGTGCGCACCCAAGGCATGCCATTGAATGTGGATGATAAAGCCGTGATTAAACTGGCGGAAAACCTGCGCGGTGTGACCTTAGATGATGCCAGACGATTGATCCATAAAGCGATTGTGGATGATGGCGCCATTACTCACTCAGATGTGGATCTGATTAATAAAGCCAAATTCCAGCTGCTCGATCTTAATGGCATATTGCAATTTGAGTACGACACCAGTGATTTTTCGCAGATTGCTGGATTACATAATCTCAAAAAATGGTTAAAACAGCGCGCGCCAGCGGTGCAGATAACCACCGATGCCAAGGCTGCGGTACAACCCGATGCGCCAAAGGGGGTGTTATTACTCGGAGTGCAGGGCAGTGGCAAAAGTCTTGCGGCCAAAGCGGTGGCGGGTGTGTGGCAGCGGCCCTTGCTCAGACTCGATATGGGCGCCTTATATAACAAATACATAGGTGAAACAGAGAAGAATCTGCGTAACGCTCTCGAATTGGCCGATATGATGTCTCCTTGCATCCTTTGGATTGATGAAATAGAGAAAGGCTTAAGCGGCAGTAGCAGTGATGAGGGCACTTCGACCCGCATTCTTGGCACACTATTAACTTGGATGGCGGAGCGTAAGTCTGAGGTGTTTGTGGTCGCCACCGCTAACGATATTCAAGCCCTGCCGCCCGAGCTGATGCGTAAGGGGCGAATGGATGAAATCTTCTTTGTCGATTTACCCGATGAGGCCATACGCAAAGCAATTTTCTTGATCCATTGCCAGCGCCGCGGTATCGATGTGACTCGGCTCGATCTTGCCCAGCTTTCGCGCCACAGCCAAGGGTTTTCGGGGGCTGAAATCGAGCAGGCGGTGATCGCCGCCATGTACAGCGCCCGCAGTTTAGCGCGAACGCTCGACCAAGACATGTTGTTAGAAGAGCTGACCAAAACCAAACCTTTATCCATCTTGATGGGCGATAAGATTAATGCCCTAAGACAATGGGCTGCGGGGCGCACAGTCAATGCCCATGAGTAGTAATTGGGCTGGTAATCGCTGATTTATATGTGGCGGCTTATGGGGCATCGCTTCTTATCCGCCATAAAGCGACTTTAGATTTTAGGGGTGGCTTTTGGTTGGGGAAAGAGTTGGGTATCATCACAGTCGATGTTAACTTGCTGGTGGATATAGATTATTTTTCAGTTTCTAATGGCAAGTTTTTAGTGTGAGTAATATTTGCCGTTTGAGCTGTACAGCATGATAAGCAGGGAAGAGATGAGTTTTGAGCAAGAGTTTACAGAAAAAGTCGGTGGCTACTTAGACAATCTCACCGATGAGTTACAGCCCATTCTTAAGCAACTGATTGAGCATGATTATCCCCAAGAGGTGGTCACGCTGGCGTTTGAAGTCTTTGTCGATAGTTTTTCATCCCAATTCCCGGTGCGGGTATTTTTTATGGATAAAGATAACACCGAGTATTTTATTGATATCGATGGCAAGGCCGCATACCCTTCACCAGTCAATCCGAATTTGCTCGACATAGA
Organism: Shewanella sp. 8A; assembly: GCF_023475945.1. Lineage (NCBI taxonomy): Bacteria > Pseudomonadati > Pseudomonadota > Gammaproteobacteria > Alteromonadales > Shewanellaceae > Shewanella > Shewanella sp. 8A. The sequence continues at coordinate 27,602 of NZ_JAMDJP010000004.1, read as the reverse complement.
CCATGTCTATCCCGATGAGTTTGAAGAGGAATATATCGAAAAGGATGAGGACCTTGACCCTTGGCAGATTGCGGCAAACGCGCTTATTGAGTGGTTCTCCAAGTGCTGGATTGCGGCAGGTGGCAAAAGCTTTAAATTAAAAGCTAATATCGCTCCCCATGATAGCCACTATGAGTTCAATTTAGTTGAAAGTCAGTGGCAAGAACGATGCTAACTCGCTTGAGGTTAAAAGCTTTTAAATCAAATATTTGGTTGTTGTGATTCTTGGGTTAATGCTCAGACTGAAGCCGTGATATCGTTATCCAGCCTTGGTTTGCTCGCCTCTACATCGGGAGTAACCCCATAGAAATCTAAGCTGACATTACCTATCTGCAAATCTCGTCTTTGCTTACTTTACGCGTTGCTCACTCACGCTAGCCTCATTTCGATACAAGACATAAAGGCCTAGGCTTTTGAGCTATCCCAGTCTCGTCTCTTGCCGTATTTGGCAAGCCATAATTCATATCTTAGCGATAGCAATTTGTCGACACTGGCCGCCTTTCCTTGGATGCCATTTGTCGCATCGCAATAAACCATTGTGTTTTTGATCAAGCTATTTGGATGGTTTTGTTGCGAATTTGTCATTCTGGTGTAGAACTATATGGTGTCTCAAATTGAAAGACACTGTGTGGCAAAGAGCGATTTTGGTAAAGAATGTTTTACCGAAATAAGGAATGGGAAGGGAGTGGGAGCTGAGCATGTTTCTGGATTATTTTGCCTTAGGTATTTTGTTTTTTGTCGTAGTGGTGATTTTTTATGGCGTGATTGCCATTCACGATATCCCTTATGAAATTGCGAAAAAGCGCAATCATCCCCAGCAGGATGCATTGCATATTGCGGGCTGGGTAAGTTTATTCACGTTACATGCAATTTGGCCTTTTTTATGGATTTGGGCGACCTTGTATCGAGAGGACCGAGGCTGGGGATTTAGCACTGTGATGAAGCGCGAGCAGGCATTGGAGGATGATGTTAAAGCGCTAAGGGAAACAGTCATGGCCTTACAGGCAAAGCTTGAGCAACTTGAATCGGCGCCTATTCCCACTCCGGCAGCAGCAAGCGTTGAGACCATTGCTGCAACTTCCACTGTCGTAAGCCCAAAAGCCGAGGTATAACATGGATTTACTATTGATATTAACCTATGCCTCCTTTTGTATTGTGATTTTTAAAGTCTTTAAGATCCCGATGAACAAATGGACAGTGCCAACCGCCGTATTAGGAGGCGTGATTCTTATCGGGGCGCTGTTGCTGATAATGAACTACAACCATCCCTATTCACGTTTTGCGCGGGAATACTATGTGACTATTCCCATTACGCCTGCTGTCAAAGGCATAGTGACTTCTGTTGATGTCAAACCTAATACGCCGATTAAACAAGGGGATGTGCTGTTTCGCATCGATCCAACGCCCTATGAAGCTGTTGTTAAAACTAAAAAAGCAGCGTTGTTAGCTGCGGAGCAAGAGGTGCCACAACTTGAGGCTGCATTGGAAACCGCTAAGGCAAATGTGGCGAGAGTTGCCGCAGATAGAGATCGCAATAAGTCAGCCTATGATCGTTATGAACAAGGCCATCGTAAAGGTGGGGCTAACTCGCCTTTTACTGCGCTGGAATTAGACAATAAACAACAATTGTATTTAGCCTCTGAAGCACAACTTACTGCGGCGCGAGCGGAAGAGTTACGTGCACGTCTTGCCTATGAGTCCAATGTGGATGGGGTTAATTCTAAAGTTGCCGGACTACAGGGTGATCTTGAAAGCGCACTCTATAATCTCGAGCAAACTGTTGTGCGGGCGCCCGCCGATGGTATTGTCACCCAAATGGCGCTGCGTCCAGGGGCGATGGCGGTTCCCTTACCTTTACGGCCGGTGATGAGTTTTATCCCCGATGAACAGCGGTATTTTGCTGGTGCATTCTGGCAAAATTCGCTGCTGCGTTTACAGGAGGGCGATGAGGCCGAAGTGGTATTAGATGCGGCGCCTGGACAAGTGTTTAAGGGCAAAGTCGCTAAGGTGCTCCCTGCGATGGCAGAGGGTGAGATCCAGATGAATGGCACGCTGCAATCGTCCAATCAGCCAATCAGCTATTCCAAACAGGGCGGGTTATCGTATTAATCGATATTGAAGACGATGCGATACGCCGTCAATTCCCAGCTGGAGTAGCGGGACAAGTGGCTGTGTATAGCGAACATTTTCACCATGTCGCTGTGATGCGCAAAGTGCTGCTACGGATGCAGGGCTGGTTAAACTATCTGTTCTTCGATGGTCACTAGTGGGAGTGTTAATCTAACCACTTTGCTTGGATCTGGTTTTAAGCTGTTTGAGAGTGACTAAAAAAGCGCTGACAAGACTGTCAGCGCTTTTTTGTTGTATGCAGTAGGTGAATGCTGGCTGCGATTAAATATCGAAGACTAAGCTGCCCGGCGGCAGGAAGGGCCAGCTTTGACGGATAGGCGAACCATCACCTTGTTCAGCAAAGAAATAAGCCGTTCTTGGGGTGGCGTAGACCACACTGCCTTTTTGCAGCCCTAATTCTTGCAGATGGTGGTGGGTAAAGGTGGCTTCCCACAGTTCTTCACTCTGCCAGCCGATAGGCGCCAGTTCGACACGCACTTCTGCGCCAACCGGTGTTATCGCCACTATGGTAAAAGGAATATGGGCTTGGCTATTGGGTTTATCCGCCAGTGCCAGCTCATGGCTACGCACATAGAGCGCGCCGTTTTGTTGCAGTGGCGCTTGCTCAGGAGGCACTAAGAAGGCGTCACCATTGGTCCAACGATTCTGTTGCCAGCTCGCCTCAAACCGATTGACGTTACCCAAGAAATCAAACACAAAGCGGCTATTGGGCTGGGCATACAACTCAATGGGCGTATTAACCTGTTCAATATGGCCGTTGCTCATCACCACCACTCTATCGGAAAGCTCTAAGGCTTCGTCCTGATCGTGGGTCACAAACACGCTAGTGAATTTCAGCTCATCGTGAAGGCTGCGCAACCAGCGGCGCAGTTCTTTACGCACCTTGGCATCGAGGGCGCCAAAGGGTTCGTCGAGTAACAGTACTTCGGGCTGAGTCGCTAAGGCGCGAGCCAAGGCGATACGCTGTTTTTGTCCGCCCGAAAGCTGCTCAGGGTAGCGCTGGGCTAAATGACCAAGTTGCACCATTTCGAGTAAATGGCTGACGCGCTTTTGGATTTCGGCCTTAGAAGGTCGCTGATTTTTCGGAATGACTTCGAGCCCAAAGGCGACGTTGTCGGCGACCGTCATATGGCGGAACAGGGCGTAGTTTTGAAACACAAACCCGACTCTGCGATCGCGTACATGCACTTGGGTCACATCGCGATTACCGAAATGGATTTGGCCGCTATCTGCGCCCTCAAGGCCAGCAATAATCCGCAATAGGGTGGTTTTCCCCGAGCCAGAAGGGCCGAGAAGACCTATCATCTCGCCTTCTTGAATATCCAGATTGAGCGGCGAGAGCGCCTGAAATTGGCCAAATTTTTTGGAAATATTAGTTAAACGAATACTCATAATGATTGGCTCTGCTCTTGGTTGTCATTGGCGGATAAGCTGCGTTGTTGGCGCCACTCTACTAAGGCTTTTAGCAGTAAGGTAAATAGGGCGATCAAGGCAAGCAGTGACGCGCTCGCGAAGGCGGCTTCGGCCTGATAATCTTCGTAAAGTAATTGCACATGCAAAGGTAAGGTGTTGGTTTCACCACGGATATTGCCAGATACCACGGCAACGGCACCAAACTCACCCACGGCTCTGGCGTTGGTGAGGATCACCCCATAAATCAGCGCCCACTTGATATTGGGCAGAGTCACGCGGCGAAACAGTTGCCACCATGAGGCGCCAAGGATGACTGCGGCTTCTTCCTCCGATGCACCCTGTTGCTGCATCAAGGGGATTAATTCTCGGGCAACAAAGGGGCAAGTCACGAAAATGGTGACTAACAAAATGCCCGGCCAAGCAAACATGATCTGTAAATCGTGCTCAAACAGCCAAGCGCCAAGCCAGCCACTGTTGCCGTAAAGCAGTAGATAGAGTAAGCCTGCGACCACGGGCGATACGGCAAAGGGGATATCAATCAAGGTAATGAGTAACTTACGCCCCGGAAACTCAAAGCGTGTCACGCTCCAAGCGAGCAGTACCCCAAACACTAAGTTTATCGGCACAGTGAGCGCCGCGACTATCAGGGTCAGCCCGATGGCGTGGAGTGAGTCGGGTTGGCTCAGATGCTCGATATAACGCTCCCAGCCACCGACAAAGGCTTGCTGGAAAATACTGACTAACGGCAGCAGTAATAACACCATGGCCAAGAAGACTGCAAGGGTGATTAGGCTCCATTTGATAAGGGGCGCTTCACCGACTCTTAAAGGTTTAAATGAGTTCATGGTGGCTCCTTATCGGCCGTGAATGCGGCGTAAATAACGCGCTTGCCACAGGTTAATCAACAGTAACAGCAGTAAAGATGTTATCAGCACGATAGATGCAATGGCACTTGCGCCAGCAAAATCAAACTCCTGTAAACGAACAAAGATCATCAATGAGGTGATTTCACTGATGTAGGGCATATTACCGGCGATAAAAATTACCGCGCCAAATTCTCCAAGACTGCGGGTAAAAGACAGTGCCGTGCCAACCATTAAAGCTGGCCACAGAGAGGGCAAAATCACCCGCCAAAACACCGCGCTATCGGTTGCGCCTAAGGTCATGCCAGCTTCTTCTTCATCGTGGGATAACTCTTCCAATACGGGCTGGACGGTGCGCACCACGAAGGGAATGCTGGTGAAGATCATCGCGACCACAATCCCCAATGGCGTGTAGGCCACTTTGATGCCAATTTCGGCCAATAGGCTACCAATCTGACCATTTTCAGCATAGAGAGTGGCTAAGGTAATACCCGCGACGGCTGTGGGTAAGGCAAAGGGTAAATCGACTAAGGCGTCGAGGAGGCGTTTACCTGGAAACTCATAACGAACCAATACCCAGGCGAGTAATAGCCCGAAAAGACAGTTAAATAGGGAGGCGGCCAGTGCCGACAAGATAGTGACTTTGTAGCTTGCTAGTACGCGGGGATCGGTAATCACGCCCCAATACTCGGCCCAGCTCATCTGGCTAGTTTGCATAATCAGGCCTGTGGTGGGGAGCAAGAGAATCAAGCTGACAAACAGCAAAGACACACCTAGGCTGATACTAAACCCCGGCAAAACCCGCTTGTGGCGTAAGCGCCCATTATTAAATATCACTGAATAACCACCCGATAAGGTTAATGGAGTTAATCCAATATTATTATGCCATTAGCACGTTATTGCTCAATCGCGATAAAGACTGCTGATGTTTATCTTTATTGCGATATAACCACAAAACCCGGGACATTGCCCGGGTTGTAGGTTTGATGACTTAGGTACCCAAGCGGATGATCAACGCTTTAATAACTGATCCAGTTTAGCGCCATTGGCAAATTGGGTCTTCATCGCGTTGTCCCAGTTACCAATGATTTGTTCAACGGTCATTAACTCCACCGCAGGGAACTGTTTGGTAAATTCGGCAACCACTTTCTCATTGTGAACGCGGTAGTTAAATCCGGCTAACAAACGTTGTGATTCTTCACTGTAGAGATAGGTTAGATACTCGGTCGCTAATTCTTGCGTGCCGTTACGCTTAGCATTTTTCTCTACTACGGCAACGGGGAATTCTGCCAGAATCGAGGTTTTAGGCACGACAACTTGGTAATCATCGGCGCCATATTGCTGACGAATATTGTTAACTTCAGATTCGAAGGTGATCAACACATCGCCGATGCCACGCTCAACAAACGAAGTGGTTGCACCACGGCCGCCTGTGTCAAACACGGCAACGTTACCAAGGAACTTTTTCAAAAACGTATCTAAAGAAGCCTGATTATCTTTGCCATAGTTTTTCTGGGCATAACCTAAGGCGGCTAAATAAGTGTAACGAGCATTACCCGAGGTTTTTGGATTCGGGAACACCAGCTTAACGTCATCTTTAGCTAAATCATTCCAGTCGCTGATTTGTTTTGGATTGTCCTTACGCACTAAAAACGCGATGGTAGAGTAGTAAGGTGAACTGGCATTAGGCAGCAGTTGTTGCCAGTTTTCAGGGATCAACTTGCCGCGATCATGCAGAATTTGTACATCGGTGACTTGGTTAAAAGTCACCACATCCGCGGGTAAGCCTTGCAGAATCGAGCGAGCCTGCGCTGAAGAACCTGCATGAGACTGTTTGATTTCAACCGTTTTACCGGTTTTTTCTTGCCAATGTTTAGCAAATACTGGGTTATAGGCACTAAATAATTCCCGTGAGATATCGTAAGAGGAATTAAGTAAGGTCTGATCGGCGGCTGCGGCATTGAGGGAAGCGCCCAGTAATAGGGTTCCTAGCAGGGCCTTAGTGAATTTTACTGGCATTTTGTGCTCCTTAATCTGGCAACTGTGTCAGGGTATAGAGATAGAGTAATTGAAGTTTTTACTTATAAAAAGCTAGTTAAATAGAACTTTTTTGAATAACTATGAGCAATTAATTGTATGCCATAGGTGATATTCATCGTGTTTGTTGTGGCTAAGCCCCTTAAAATATCCCTATGCGAGTTGCTTTTATCAAATAAAGGATAAACCCTGTGTCTGACTTTATGACTATTGAAGCCTGTATCGGGCAAACGCCGCTAGTTCGTCTGCAACGGTTGGATTGCGGGAGCTCTACGGTACTGTTAAAGCTAGAGGGCAATAATCCTGCTGGCTCGGTAAAGGATCGTGCCGCACTGAATATGATTAACCAGGCGGAGCTTCGCCAAGAAATCGCCCCAGGTGATACTTTGATTGAAGCCACCAGTGGTAACACTGGGATTGCCTTAGCGATGGCCGCAGCGATTAAGGGCTACAAGATGATCTTGATTATGCCGTCGAATTCGACCCAAGAGCGTAAGGATGCCATGCAGGCGTATGGCGCCGAGCTGCTGCTGGTGGACAATATGGAAGCTGCGCGGGATTTGGCCTTAGATCTTCAGGCTCAAGGCAAAGGTAAGGTACTGGATCAGTTCAATAATCAAGATAACGCAAATGCGCATTTTCTCACAACTGGCCCAGAGATTTGGCAGCAGAGCCAAGGCAAGATCACTCACTTTGTTTCTAGCATGGGTACCACAGGTACCATTATGGGCGTGTCGAAATACCTAAAAAGCCGCAACCCCGATATCACCATTGTCGGGCTACAACCCGCTAATGGCAGTTCTATTCCGGGGATTCGCCGCTGGCCGCAGGAATATTTGCCGGGTATTTTTGATGCCGCCCGTGTCGATGCCGTGATGGATATAGAAGAGCAAGATGCCAAAGCCATGGCAAGAACTTTAGCGCGTGAAGAAGGTATTTGTGCTGGCGTGAGTTCTGGCGGCGCGGTATTTGCGGCGCTTGAGATAGCGAGGCAGAATCCGAGGGCCGTTGTGGTTGCGATTGTGTGCGATAGGGGCGACCGTTATCTATCATCTGGGTTATTTTCTTAAGCCGCGTTTTATCCACTGATCCTCGCATTTGGGATTTCTTCTGCAATAAAAATGGGCGTGTATCGCCCATTTTTATCACTTATTGCTTAAGCACTCATAGTTTCAAGCATCGCTTAAATCATCATGGCCCAATGATTATGGCTGCGGTGGAAACTGCGCCAAAATCCGGCTTACCGCCTTAGCGGTGTCTTGGGCTTTTTTATCGCCGCCCGCATCAAAATCGAAACTATCGGTACCGCGCCAAATCAGCTTATTGGTTTTAGCATCGATAATATCAATTTGAATGGTTTGAATTTTTGCTGTGTCACTGCCAAGAGGCACGCCAACGCTGGTGCCTATGCCAATGCCGCCAGAACGGCCAAAACTGCCCGTGCCTAAGCCTATAGATAGACCTGAGTCTTTAGGCTTGTCTTGGGTCAGTAAGCCATAGGCGACTTTAAAATCGGGGGAAGAAGCATTTTCGGTAAAGCCTTTTTGGCTTAATTGCTGGGTGATTTCGGTTTGAATACGCTGGGCACTGAGCGGATCGTCGTTGGGCTGTGGAGCAAGCTGCGAGAAACTCTGCAATGCCTTAAAGTTATAATTGAGATCGTAATCGTTTTTCGGCTTAGTGCTGCAAGCACTTAAAAAGACCGTGGCGATGAACAAACTGGCGATGTATTTGTATCTCATCATTGCACTCCAAATTGTACGAACAGTATTCAATGTGCCTTGATTAACAGTAAGACTGCAAGTAATTTAGTGAAAAGTGTTTGATTTTTGTTAAGTATAGAAGGTCACACATTTTACGTACTTAAACTGGCAGAGTAGCCCAAGATCATGGAACAGTTAGCCTTTTTCGATATTCCTAGCCCTTGTATCGGTGTATGCCAAACCGATGCGCGGGGCTATTGTAAAGGTTGCCTGCGCAGTCGTGATGAGCGGTTTAATTGGTTGCATTTTACCGATGCAGAAAAACATGATGTGATCCGTTTATGTCATCAACGGAAACGTCGGCGGGAGTTGGCCTTGTATAAGGCGCGTCAGCAAGCGCTTGAGCAGGAGAGAGCGGCGCTTAATCCACAGCTTGATTTTGCGCCACAGACCGCCGCAGAGTTGGATTTAGGCGATCTTGCTCTCGACGAATAATCTCAATGAGCCTTTTTGATAAGATGATACAAACTAGAGGCGCTAAATTTGCCGCTTTTTCGGCCAGCTTAAGGTGAAACGCGTCTGGGCTGGATGGCTGGTGACATTGACCTCCCCCTGATGACGCTGCATGATCCGTTTGATAATCGCTAAGCCTAAACCATGACCCTTATTGCCATTTTGCACCGATTGGCTGCGGTAAAAGGGTTCGAACACTTTAGGTAAATCCACCTCAGGGATAGGCTCTCCATCATTGCTCACACTTAGTGTTACCCGTTGCTGGGTTTGGCTGACTTCAATCAAGATTTGATGGCGAGCAAAACGCTGTGCATTGGTCAGTAGATTTTGCAGTGCTCGCTCAATCAATGCTGGTTCGCCAAATAAGGGCAGGGTCTCTATATCTGTATGCAAGGTTATTGGGGTTTCACTCAATGCACTTAAACGTTTAATGGATTGATTAATCAAGGTGATAAGATCGTATTCATCTAGAGGCATTTCACGCTGGGATTCTAAACTGGCGTAGGTGAGTAATTCTTGCAGTAGGTTTTCCATTTCCTTAATGTCGAGCTGCATTTCATTGAGAAAATCCTGACGCTTTTGTTCGTCAGAGTCAGGTTGGCAGTACATTGGCATTAAGGCGAGGGCGAATTTAAGTCGCGCAAGGGGGGTGCGAATCTCGTGGGAAACCGCATTGGACAAATGTTTTTGGTTTTCAATCAATGCGCTGATATGCCTCGCCATTTCATTAAAGGTATTGGCTAAGGGTTTTACCTGAGAGCGGTTCGAGAGATTGATGCGAGTATCCCATTTGGCTTCGCCAAAATCCTTTGTGGCCTTACGCAATATGCTTAAGTCCCGCGAGAGTGGTCCTACCCAAATCAAAGCGACGAGTGCGAGTGACAGATAGAAAAACAGAGTGAATAAATTACGCAGATCGGCTCTGGGGTCTATCTCAATAGGACCCGCCATTAATACTTGTTCACCTACCTGTATAAACTGGAATTGTTCGCCCTCACTGGTCGTGGTGGTGACTACATGATTGGGTGTCAGAACTTGATCTTTCGCCAGTGCAATTTGATCTGGACTGAGTAGATTTAACGGCAGCTGACTATCGGTTGTGAGTGCTTCTAAGTAATCGTGGCGACTCTCCTCTGGAAGCTGAGTCAACAGCTGGGCAAATGCAACCAGAGGAGCATCTAAGGGATTATTTTCATCTACATTTTTCTTCCATAGGCTGTCCAGTGTCCAGCCTATGCCCAGAAAACTGAGACTCAGCAGTAAATATAAGCTGATAAAGAGACGTTTCACGGGAGTTCTTAGTTGTTCCAGGCCTCAGGGGCGAATAGATAGCCTTGTCCCCAAACGGTTTTGATTCTGAAGGGGGTCTCAATATTGTCGTTGAGTTTTTTGCGAAGTCTTGAGATCCGCACATCAATTTTTCTGTCTTTACCATCAAAATCAATATTGAGTAGTAATTGATAGATATATTGACGACTCAGCACTTGTCCCGCCTGCGAGGCCAGCAACCACAGGAGTTCAAACTCATGGCTGGTGAGATCGACTTCTTTGTTGTCGAGTCGAATTGCATGGGTATGGGGATCGATACTGAGTTTACCAAAAGTCAGGCAATGGGATTCGGCCTGAGGCGGTTGGTTTTGGCGGCGTAATAGGTTGTTGATACGGGCAACCAGCAGGGCAGGATCAACGGGTTTAACCACATAGTCGTCGGCACCGAGTTCTAGTCCCTTGATCTGATCTTCGCTCGAGCCTAAGGCACTCATCAACAGGATCGGGCCAGCAAAGTAATCGGGTAACTTTTCGCACAGGCTAAGGCCATCAATTCCTGGCAACATAATGTCTAGCAGGATGATATCAGGCTTATAGTTGATTAAGCGGGTTAACACTGTGTCGCCACGACGCTCTACTTCAACGTGCATGCCGTGGGATTTCAAATAATCTACGATTAAATTCGCGAGACGGACATCATCTTCAACCAATAACACTCTGTGGGGTGATTGTGGATTCGTCATTAAAATAAACTCCAAGGGTTACGGTAACGTCTGCGCACCTGAGGCTGCGAGGTCGACGTGATTTTTAATTTGGCTCCAGCCAGTGTTTGGTTAGTATCCTTACTGACCAGAACAAAGTGAATATCGTTTAGCGTACTGACATTCAATGTGATTTCATGTTGTTCTAGCGATTCGCTGCACCATTTAGGATAGGCATTGTTGTCAGATAAGATACAAACCAGCTCATTTTTAGCGAGTTGCCACTGCAACTCTACACGGATTTCACAGGCTTGGTTTTCATCCCCCGTGATACAGATTTCAGGGGTCAGTTTTAATTTTGACTCTTCATTTGGAGCGGCAAGCGCATGAGTCGGTCCCATTAAGCTAACGCTTAGACCGAATATGCATAGCATCCTAATATGAAGGGGCGTCACTCTTGTTAAAACCTATACGCTGCGCCAATAAAATAAGTACTGCTATAGTCTTGATTGAGCAAGGGACTGGCGGCTATTTCATCTGCAATTTGTGTGTAGCGGAACGCAAAGAGCATATCCCAGTTATCAGTTAAGATATAACGGGCTGTCATTTCGACCCCTTTATTCCAGCCAGCATCAGCATGGTAATGTTTGCTCCAATAATCATTTTCACTCGGGCGTACACCATAGTAATAGTCGACGACGTTGGTACTTTTCCAATCAAATACGAGTGACATATCCATTACCCAGCGGGTTAAATGCCAACCATAGGTCCATTTAATTTGCGCTTCAGCGCCTTGATGCACATCAAACATATCATGGGTGTAGGCTAACCTAACTACGCCTAATGGGGTATAAATAAATGCTTCAGCGCCACCTAATAACGTAAAGTTACGCGATTCTAAGGAATTAAACACGGGTTCGGGTTCACTGCTGAGAACTGTCTTGGTCGAGAGCATTCTCGCCCCATCCTGTGAACTTCGCTCCAAAAAGATATTCGAAGGGTCCCAGCGATAGAAATAAGCTCTATCCATGCTATAGCTGGTCACTAAGTTGACGCTGAAATATTGCTGCTCAACTAAGCTATAGCCTAAGTTACCGTTATCAAAAAACCAATGGTCACCATAGTAAGCTACAGTTGGGATAAAAAAGACCGGAATATCATCAAAATCCCTAAGAGGGTTGGTTTTTTGTCCCCAACCGACCGCCACGCCTAAATCCCAGTTGCGCATTTCAATACATTCATCTTTAGTGACGCACGGTTCTTTGGCCATTCCAATTGAAGGTAGGCTAAGCGCGGTGAGTAAGATTAATAATGTTCGATACATGATATGCGTTCGGATTTAATGACAGTCGGTAATGGGCAACAGATTAGCATTTTATGCTTAATTCCACAGTGCTTTCACCTGAAGGGATGCAAAATGATACAGATATCATACAAATAGCATATATGTAGATCTCGTAATCAATTGAAAGACATCATAAAAGCATAAAATGCACTTACTTAGCGCTTTTGTCGACGTTGGTGTGTTGTATTTATACTGTTTTGCTTTTTGGGTGTTGGTGTTACTAATTTGGGTTGGTGCAGCAAATAAAATGCCATTCATTGTCGGAATGGCATTCGTAAAACTCGATGAAGCTTGATTACAGCCAGGAGCTAAAGGAAGTAAAACCGATCAGTTGAGTTCTTTTAGTGTCTGATAGCCCATTTCTGTTAGCTGGTCATTCACGCAGTCGAGGACATATTGTTTAAGCTCGGCATTTTCAATCTGATCTTCAGATGCCATCTGTTGGCATACTTCGGTCAGTTGAGCGATATCATTTGCAGGTGCAGGAGGAAGTGTTGATTCATCGGCAAAGCTAGCAAAACTGATTAGCGCCGACAGGGTGATAACAGCTGATAACGTTTTCATTTTATTTCCTTTAGTTATTGATAGTTAACAACAGCCTAACTGGTTTCCCATCATGCCGCTGCGTCAACAGATAGCAATTTATCATTGCTATTATTTTTTAGATATAAATAATTTTTCACTCATTTTGTAAGCTATTTTTTGTCGAATTATCATGGTTGTTTTATGGGCAAGCTTAAGTGCCTAAGCCAGCCAAAAATACCGATCTCATCCTTCGTAAACCGCGCGAATCCCCCTGATTTTCAACTACCAAGCTGAGCTTATTTTACTATGACGTTCTTACCACCCTTAAGTTTCATCATCCTGAGCAGCATATTTGTAATTAATATGTTTAAAAATAGACTTATCTCAACTTTGGTCTATTTATGGGATGAAGTTAATCTTTTTGATGGTTTTTACGGATTACTAGAGAGTGCATTTGTTGATGGGAGTGTAGGAAGTTTGAACTATAGCAAAATTGCCCTATAAATAAGATTTAGCGCACTATTTTTACCCATGTTTTATAGATATTTGAATCTTAAGAGATTAATTTTTAGTATGTAGATTTTTTTATTTATTAATTTTTTATCTTGATGATTTTAATGGTTAATTTGTTTATTTGTTATGATTATAAGATTTAGATTGTGATCTTCTTTGTTGTTATCTAAACTTCGCCGCTTTTTATCGAACTATAAGTGCAAATTATTGTACTGAAATTTACTTATCATTTTGGGGACTTTCTGTGTCGACAAAACTGGCGAATCCGGCTCCATTAGGTTTAATGGGCTTTGGTATGACGACTATCCTGCTAAACATTCATAATGCAGGGTACTTTCCGATTGACTCGATGATCTTAGCTATGGGGATTTTCTATGGCGGACTGGGTCAAATTATCGTGGGCATTATGTGCTTTATGCGTGGTGATACCTTTGGTACAACCGCCTTTACCTCTTACGGCTTATTCTGGTTGACCTTAGTTGGGCTTATTTTAATGCCAAATGCTGGGGTTGCGGCGAGCCCAACCTATTTTATGGGATGGTACTTAACCCTTTGGGGAATTTTTACAGCCTTTATGTTTGTGGGATCGCTACGTTATCCAAGGGCTAAGCAGTTTGTGTTTGCTTCGTTGACGATTCTATTCTTCCTTCTGGCGGCGAGAGATTTTACTGGCAGTGCGCTTATTGGCACCATCGCGGGTTTTGAAGGGATTATCTGTGGTGCGAGTGCAATTTACTTTGCCATGGCGCAAGTGCTTAATAATGAATATGGCCGCACTATTTTACCGATAGGCGAGCTTAAAGCTAAGGTCTAACTGAGTTCTTAGTTTATGCAAAAGGCTGAATCATTCAGCCTTTTGCATTTTTGACGGGTCAGTAATGTTAAAACTTACGACATCAGATTTTGGTTTGGATAAATGCAATACAGGCATTATCTAGACTACGGTTAGAGATATAGCTGGTCCCCGTTTTATGGGTGATTAGGAACCCTTTATCCGTTTGCACAATACGATAAATATCCGTCCAGAGAATTTGAGCGTTTACATATTGTGATTTTGTGTGGATACCTTGCTCATCAACGATAAGGGTGACTTCATTATTGGCGGCTTTGCTCATCATTTGCCGCATCAACCACCACGCTTTGTTGTATTTTACATTTAATGCTTCAATCACCCCGAGCCCAACAAAGAAATAGGCCAGATAGAGGCTGACATCCGCAAAAATCAGCGCAATGCCAATGAGCCCGAAACCTATGGCTTTATAGTAAGGTTTGAGAGTGGGATCGGGTTTGACGGACTGGGTATAACACTCGTCAAAATGCGCTTTATCTAAGATGTAAGTTGTGGAATAACAATAGGGTGTGGTCATGTCTTATTTACTAATCGAAAGTTTAATTATCTAAAGCTGGATAGCGCATTAGTTTAGCGGGTTAGCTGCGTAAAGTAACGATTTTTGGGATAAGTCTGCAGTAGCGATACGGCGCAAAATACCCTGTTATCGTACCTGCGCCCGTTCCTGCACCATAGTTTGCTTATGACTTAATAGCGGTTTCGCTCTGTGGGAATATCACTCAGATACTCAACAAACTCGACTTCAAATCCATGGGCATCGAAGAAGTAGATATTACGGCGGAAGGGGTCTTCCATACCATCTTTAGCTATCGGAAAACCGGCTTGGGTCAGCCTTGCTATCACTGCATCTAGATCACTCACCACAAAGGCAAAATGGGCTAAGCCAATCTGATGACCCGTTAAGTCGCGGTTTTCGCCCTCACCGTTATCGCTAAAGGCAATGTATTGATAATCATCGCCAAAGTGGATCCAATTGCGCGGCTTGCCGTACCAAGTCCCTTTATCTCCGCCACGGACACGCCAATGTGGGAAGGCTGCTTGATAAAAAGTGAGTGCTTTGGGGATGTCGTCAACGACTAGGTTGATGTGTTCTAAGTGGATCATAATGCGTTCCTTGTAATGATTTTAATCAGTGTGATTCACATCCAAGCTGCTTACATACCGTAGCAGTATTCCTGCTGCTTGGGGTAGGGTTGATGAATATGGCGTTGGCGTATCGGCGCTAAGGCTTGGGCATATTGATGCAACATAAATAGGCTATATTGCACTCTTTCCCTGAGGGCGATATCCCGTGTGCCTTGGGGCGTGGCGTTGAGTACATTCTCGACATTACGGATGATCAAATGGTCGGGGATCGGCACCAATTTATTGTTTTTGAGTGCATTCATTTTGACTTCCACAATAGGGTAGGCGCCGCTAATGCCGCTACAAACTGAAATCAGCAACACTGGCTTATGGGCGGTTTCCTGACGGCTACACATCAATAGGAAGTTTTTAAGCAGTGGCGATGCCATTCCACCCCATTCGGGCGTAATCAAAACGAGGGCATCCGCGGCATCGACTTTTCGCTCAATCTCAGGCCAATGTTCGCCCTTGTTGTCCTCTTCACCGTCCCAAAATGGCAGATTGAACTGGCAAAGTTCTAAGTGATGAATAGCGTCGTAACCGACATTATGGGGCGATAAAAAACTGGTTTCGGCTATGTATTTCGCGACTTTAGCGCTTTGCGAGTGGGCTCTTTGACTGGTGCTGATGATGAGTAAGTTCATTATGTAAACCTATTTGTTTATAAATTATTTATAAGGTAATTACTTTACTTAATCTTGTAAAGGATAAAATAAATAAAAAACTTTATTTATTCTGTTAAAAGGTGGGCGATTAAGGGATAATCCGAGGCGAAGAGCGGAGAGCGCATATGAAAACCACTGATAAGATTATTCAATTACTCAAGTTGCACGGTCCATTAACGGCAAAGACCCTAGCGGAAGAACTCGCCCTGACGACCATGGGCGTCCGGCAGCATTTGCAGGCCTTAGAGGATGCGGGTGATGTTGATATTGAAGATAGAGTTGAAGGCCGTGGACGGCCAACTCGATATTGGGGATTAACCGAGCAGAGTCGCACTCACTTTGCCGATCGCCACAGTGAGCTTAGTTTGCAATTGATTGATTCTGTTAAAATGATATTTGGCGAGCAAGGCCTAGATAAACTGATCGAGCATAGGGAGCAAACGGCCATGCAGCAGTATTGCAGTGCGATGCTCGGCATGACGGATATTGCCAGTCGTTTAACGAAACTGGTGGAGCTGCGTACCCTCGAGGGCTATATGGCGACGCAGGAACAAGCGGATGGGGTGTTCTGGTTGCTTGAGAATCACTGCCCAATTTGCAGCGCAGCGACTAAGTGCCAAAACTTTTGCCGCTCCGAACTGCAACAGTTCCAGCAATTATTTGCCGATATCGCCACAGTAAGCCGTGAAGAGCATATCATCGACGGTGCTCGTCGCTGTGCCTATCGCATTGCGCCTTTATCTTAGAGCAGGATAGTGTGATGCAATCAAAACGTGGTCGTCTCGATAGATACCTTGCCGTTAAGCTACAAATTCACCGAAAAGCCGTGCGAGAACTCTTGCTGGCGGAGCGAGTGTATGTGGATGGTGCGCCAGCGAAAGCGCTCGATCTGCTGGTGGATGAATTTTCCCACATTGTGTTTGATGGGCAAGTCTTACAGGCCAACCAGCCAGTGTATTTGATGTTGCATAAGCCCGTTGGCGTGGTAAGTGCCACCAAAGACAAAGAGCATCGCACAGTGATTGATTTACTCGATTGCGAAGCTCGTCATAAGCTGCATATTGCTGGGCGGTTAGATTTAAACTCATCGGGCTTATTGTTACTGACCAATGATAGTCGTTGGTCGGAGGCGTTAATGTCACCCGAGCAAAAAGTGGATAAAGTGTATCGAGTGACTTTAGCCAATCCCTTGAGTGAGGACTATATCGCGGCATTCGCGCAGGGCATGTATTTTGGTTTTGAAGATATCACCACACAGCCAGCAAAGTTGACTATCCTCGACACTCATATTGCAGAGGTTACTTTAAGGGAGGGGAAGTACCATCAAATCAAGCGGATGTTTGGTCGTTTCCGTAATCCAGTGGTGGGATTACACCGCCTTTCCATTGGTGAGATTACCCTAGATAAACACTTAAGCCCTGGTGATAGCCGGATGTTGACTGCACAAGAAGTCGCCTCTATCTATCATTCAAAAATGAAGTAACTCGAGACGGTGCATAAAGCGCTGATATGCACTTAAAAACATTACCCCTAAGAGCATGTTGACGTTTTGAGATTGAATTTCGTTCTGGCTCGCTCATTAGGTTAAGTAAAATAGCGATACTGCGCGGACTTTATCTTGCATAGATCGTGAACCAAAGGGTTGCAAAAAATAATCCTGAAACGTCAATACACCTCGGCATACGATTGTTTGAAGGACGCTGTAACAAACACGTAAGGATAACATTAGTCTGGCACAGCACGGCTGTGCCAGTGAAAATGTGTTAGAGCCTGAATGCACTGACTTGATTACGCATGCTGCTAGCCAGTTTGGTTAGGTTTATAACAGACTCGCTGAGCTCATGTGCTGAGCGAGTCGAGTCATCGGTAATATCACTGATCGCAATAATGCTACGGTTAATACTTTCGGCCACACTACTTTGCTCTTCAGCTGCAGTCGCAATATGGGCATTGAGCTCAGCAATGTTATCTACTGACGCTACAATTTCTTTTAAGGCCTGACCTGCTTCATTGGCTTTATTATTGGCATCATCGACTTGCTTGATACCAACTTCCATTGCATTAACTGCTTCTTTAACCCCTTTTTGTAGCGTTGCGATCATCGCTTCAATTTCTTGGGTGGACTTTTGAGTTCGTTGAGCTAGCGTTCTGACTTCATCGGCGACAACGGCAAAACCTCGACCCTGCTCGCCTGCGCGAGCAGCTTCGATCGCAGCGTTTAATGCCAATAGGTTGGTTTGTTCGGCAATACTCTTTATCACATCTAAAACTCGACCAATACTTTGGCTTTCATTGGATAAAAAGCCAATGACTTGCGCCGTTTTTTGAATTTGTTCTGAAAGTTGAGACATGCTGCTAATTGAGTCAATAACGATACGGTTACCATTCGCCGCATAAGTATCCGCATCCTTTGCCGAATCCGCAGCGGCTGAAGTACTCTGCGCGACCTCTGCCACAGTCGCCGTCATTTCATTCATTGCTGTTGCAGTTTGCTCAGTTTCAGCTTGTTGCTGTTGCATGCGTTTATTGGTTTCTTGGGTAAAACTACTTAGCTCGGTCGCGGAGCTATTAACCGTATTTGCTGCTTCAGCGATGGAGTGCAAAATCCCTCTCAAATGTTCAATAACTTGAGTGAGGCTAGTCGAAATAAGTCCAAGTTCATCATCATTAAAAGTACGGAATTTAATCGTGAGATCTGAGTCTTGGCGGATCGTTTTTAAATTGCGCACAATATCATTGATGGGATTCATCACACTGCGATTAACCCAAAGTCCAATCAAAATACTGATCAGCATTGCAAGCCCTGCAAGAGTGGCAAAGATGGCAATCGATGAGTGATAAATCTCGTTAGCGGTAGCTCTTTCCTGACCTGCAATTTTGATTTGTAGTGCGATAAGTTCTGATATTTTGCCACTTATCGGATCGATTGCTTGGTAAAGCGGTAATATTTTGTCATTCAGTTGGTAAGCTACATCGCCATTAACCCCCCTAAGATATGAAGTAAGCAACTCAACTTGTTGATTAGCTGGTGAAAATAACTGTTCAGCTTGTTGTGCAAGTCGAGATTCTTCTTGGGTAAGTTCAGTTGCAAGGTATTTGGGCCAGTACTGATTGATCGTTTTGCTGGCATTTTCAAGCGCATTAGCCGCTTGCGAAGCGCTAAATCCGCCAGCATTGGCTTTATTGATCGCGTCAATTACATCAACGGCATATTTATCAGCGATAACCTTAAGATCGTCTAAAGGAACCACTCTATCGTTATAGATACGCTCGACGCCATATTCGATTTTTCCCATCATATAAATGGCGATAAAACCAATGGTTACTAGCATTAGGAGCGGCACGAGAATGCCAATAAACATTTTTTGTTTTATTTGAAGACCATTCATATGGATTTCCTCAGTATATTCAGGGAGGCTTTTAGGCAGAGCTCGAGCAGTCCATGATGAGTCTGTATGAATAGTTATAGCAAATATGCCAAATGAGGTTGGTGATTTAAGGAAATAAAATTGCAGAAACAAAAAAACCTCGCTTAGCGAGGTCTTTATGTTGGTACAGATGAGAGGACTTGAACCTCCACGCCCGCAAGGGCACCAGCACCTGAAGCTGGCGTGTCTACCAATTCCACCACATCTGCATTGGTATTCGACAGGTTGTCGAATTAAGTTGAATCGCAATTTGGTACAGGTGAGAGGACTTGAACCTCCACGCCCGTAAGGGCACCAGCACCTGAAGCTGGCGTGTCTACCAATTCCACCACACCTGCACTGTACTTTAATTGCAATCCTTTAACACTGGTCGCTAAGGCAACCAACTTAAAGATGGTGCCCGAACCCGGAATCGAACCAGGGACACGAGGATTTTCAATCCTCTGCTCTACCGACTGAGCTATTCGGGCGACGGGCGCAATTTAAAGGCTTTTCGGCTTTTGAGTCAACTGATTTTTACTAAATAATGTAAAAAGTGATGCGGTTGGGTAAGTTTTACTCGAATCGAGTATTTATTGAGTCCTAGCGGGAATGACAAGAGAAAATACTCAGTGCCACTTAAAGGGAATAAACGTAAAAAATGTCCGTAGAAGACGAAAAAATGCCCCTCTAGAAAGGGGCATTTCGACTTAGTTTGATAAGATTTCATTGTTTGGGAAGTTAGCTTGCATTACCATTAGCACGTTTTGCTTCAGTTGGTTCTGACCTAACTCGCCATAAGCTTCTGCCATAATCTCCAGTGCTCGCTCAGTTGATGGTGTACCGGGATATGTTTCTAACACAGATTGTGCACGAACAGCAGCAGCACTCCAAGCGTTCATTTTGATATAGTATTCAGCAACTTGAATGGAATATTTCGCTAAACGGTTTTTTAGCGACAGCATGCGTTTTTGTGCATCAGCGGCATATTTGCTGTTGGGATAGGTTTTGATTAGACGGTCAAAATCCTTAAAGGCATCTTGGGCATTTTTCGGATCACGATCGGTTCTATCGATATTCAACATATCGTGGAAAAGATAGCTATCCGCCTGCATATTGACGAGTCCTCGCATATAGTAGACATAGTCGATATTGGGGTGCGTTGGGTTGAGACGGATGAATCTGTCAATGTTAGCAATGCCAGAGGCAACATCGTCCATTTTGTAATAAGCATAAATCAGATCCAATTGAACCTGAGTTTTATGTGGTCCGAACGGGAAGCGAGAGTCTAGCGCCTCCAATGAACGGACAGCTTTAGAGTAATTGCCAAGCTCCATGGAGGTTCTTGCCTGAGAATAAAGCTCGTCAGGTGAGGTTTTGGCGGCAATATCGTTATCTTCAGGACTGCTACTACAGGCTGATAACGCTAGTGAAAATAGGACTAAGGTTAAGCCTTTGGAGAATTTATACATACTTGAATTCAATTCTTTATAAGTTGTAGTTAAGAATTTTTCCATTTCACGATAAAATAGAAAGCATTCGATTGTAACAGATAGCACACATTTTTTGACCCCAAAATGGGGATACGGTTCCTATGACACAAGAGATTAATCTAAAAAGCGAGATTTCGGCAACACAAACTGGTTTGAGATTGGATCAAGCACTGGCTGAGTTGTTCCCTGATTACTCGCGCACGCGCATCAAGGAATGGATCCTATCTGATGCAGTCTATGTTGATGGCGTAATGGTAAACAAGCCGCGCGAAAAGGTTTTTGAGCTGCAGCAAATCGAAATTAACGCCACGCTCGAAGAAGAAGTGCATGCGGCTGCGCAAGCCATTGAGCTGGATATTGTCTATGAAGACGATGATATCCTAGTGATCAATAAACAAGCTGGCTTAGTAGTTCACCCCGGAGCAGGCAATGCCGATGGTACGTTGATGAACGCATTGCTGCATCACTGCCCTAATATTGAGCACGTGCCACGTGCAGGTATTGTGCATCGTCTGGATAAAGACACCACAGGTTTGATGGTGGTGGCCAAAACGGTAGAAGCACAGACTCATTTAGTGGCCGCATTGCAAGCCCGTGAAATCACCCGTGAGTATGAAGCGATTGTGCTGGGTACTATGACGGCGGGCGGCACAGTGGATGAGCCGATTGGCCGTCATCCGACAAAACGTACCCATATGGCGGTGCATCATTCGGGTAAACCCGCGGTGACCCATTATCGTGTGGCAGAAAAATTCCGTAATCACACCCGCTTAAGATTACGTTTAGAGTCTGGACGTACTCACCAAATTCGTGTGCATATGGCGTATATCGGCCATGTGTTGGTGGGTGATCCTGTTTATGGCGGCCGTCCAAAACCACCTAAGGCAGCAAGTCCTGAGTTTTTTGAGATCCTGAAAAACTTTAAACGCCAAGCACTGCATGCGGTACGTTTGGAATTAGCGCATCCTGTGACTTGTGAAATCATGAGCTGGACTGCGCCGATCCCAGAAGATATGGTGATTTTGACTAAAGCACTGCGTCAAGACACTTTAGAACATCCGATCGAGTACTAACTGATGTTGATGCACGATTGGCCAGTACCTGACAATGTGGCAATTGCAATGACAGATCGCCATGGCGGCGTGAGTCTTGCCCCCTACGATAGCCTGAATTTAGGGTTGCATGTGGGTGACATACCGCAGCAAGTATTGGTTAATCGTGGCTTACTAGCACAGCAGTTACAGCTTGCGACTGAGCCTGTGTGGTTGGAGCAAGTCCACGGTACTCGAGTGATTGATTTGGCCGATATCGCCCCAATTAATCTTACTCAAGACGCTCAATCAGAGTGTGTGTCCTTGCAAAATACGCCACCTTTGGTCGCCGATGCCAGCTATACCGACCTCGCTGGACGGGTTTGCGTGGTGATGACCGCTGATTGCTTGCCGGTGCTTTTGTGTAATCAACAAGGGACTGAAGTTGCAGCAGCCCATGCCGGTTGGCGCGGACTGTGTGATGGGGTGATTGAGGCAAGTGTGGCTAAGTTTGCCTCTAAGCCGAGTGAGCTGATTGCCTATTTAGGGCCCGCGATTGGCCCTAGCGCTTTTGAAGTCGGTGCCGATGTGCGTGCCGCCTTTATGGCAAAAGATCCTAATGCGGAAAGTTGTTTTATTGCGCGAGGCGATAAATACCTTGCCGATATTATCGGATTAGCCAAATTACGCTTAAAGCAACTGGGTATTACACAGATCTACAGCGCCGATATTTGCACTGTATTGAACCAGGATTATTTCTCCTATCGCCGCGATAAAATCACTGGTCGTATGGCTTCCTTGATCTGGCTTAAGTCTTAAGTTTATTCCCCTATAATTTGTATTTATTTCTAGCCATCTAGCTTGAAATTGGTCAAATAGCCCCCATCTTTTAACTAACAAAATTCTGTACCTTATTTGTGAGTTTTAGGAGGCTGTATGCGACTCGATCGTATGACTAATAAATTTCAGCTTGCCATCTCAGATGCCCAGTCGTTAGCACTTGGGCGTGATCATCAGTTTATCGAACCGCTACATTTGATGATGGCGCTGCTCAACCAGGATTCTGGTTCTATCCATCCCTTATTAACCCAAGCTGGCATTCGGGTGAGTGCGCTGCGCTCGCTGTTGAGCCAAGAGCTTGAGCGTCTTCCCCAAGTAGAAGGGACTGGCGGTGATGTGCAGTTATCCCAAGGGTTAATTCGTTTATTAAACCTGTGCGATAAATTGGCGCAAAAGCGTAAAGACAAATATATCTCCAGTGAGTTGTTTGTTCTCGCGGCGCTTGAGGGCTGCGATGCGCTAGCACAATGCCTCAAAAAATCCGGCGCGACCAAAGAGCTAATGGAACAAACCATTGAGCAAATGCGTGGTGGTCAGAATGTGGATGATCCTAATGCGGAAGACCAACGCCAAGCGCTGAAAAAGTTTACCGTTGATCTTACTGAACGTGCCGAGCAGGGCAAACTCGATCCTGTAATTGGTCGTGACGATGAAATCCGCCGCACCATTCAAGTACTGCAACGTCGTAGCAAAAACAACCCAGTGCTGATTGGTGAGCCTGGCGTGGGTAAAACCGCGATTGTTGAAGGCCTCGCTCAGCGCATTGTGAACGGTGAAGTGCCTGAAGGGATTAAAAATAAACGTGTTTTATCCTTAGATATGGGCGCATTAATTGCTGGCGCTAAATATCGTGGTGAGTTTGAAGAGCGCTTAAAAGCCGTGCTTAACGAGCTGGCGCAGGAAGAGGGCCAAGTGATCCTCTTTATCGACGAGTTGCACACAATGGTGGGCGCGGGTAAAGGCGATGGCGCCATGGACGCGGGTAACATGTTAAAGCCTGCTTTGGCCCGTGGTGATCTCCACTGCGTTGGGGCGACGACTCTTGATGAGTATCGTCAATATATTGAAAAGGATGCCGCCCTTGAGCGTCGTTTCCAAAAAGTATTAGTGGATGAGCCAAGCGTTGAAGACACCATTGCGATTTTACGTGGCTTGAAAGAGCGTTATGAGCTGCATCACCATGTGGAAATTACCGATCCGGCGATTGTAGCGGCGGCCACTATGTCGCACCGTTATGTGTCGGACCGTAAATTACCCGATAAAGCCATCGACTTAATTGACGAGGCGGCGTCGAGCATCCGTATGCAGATGGATTCTAAGCCTGAATCCCTCGACAGATTGGAGCGCCGTGCTATCCAGTTGAAACTGGAAGAGCAGGCATTGGCCAAAGAAAACGATGAGGCGAGCCGTCGTCGACTCGAACATTTACGTGTCGAGTTGCATGAAGTTGAGGCTAAGGCGTCTGAGCTTAATGAAATCTGGCGCACCGAAAAAGCGGCGTTGGCAGGTACTCAGCATATTAAAGCCGACCTTGAGCAAGCGCGGATGGATTTAGAAGTCGCGCGCCGCGCCGGTGATTTAACGCGTATGTCCGAGCTGCAATATGGCCGTATTCCAGAGCTTGAAAAGCAATTGGACTTGGCATCGCAAGCTGAAATGCAGGATATGACACTGCTGCGCAATAAAGTTACTGACTTAGAAATCGCTGAAGTGTTATCAAAGGCGACGGGTATTCCGGTTTCTAAGATGCTTGAAGGCGAGCGTGAAAAACTGTTACAAATGGAAGTGGCACTGCATGAGCGCGTGATTGGCCAAAACGAAGCTGTGGATGCAGTCGCTAATGCGATTCGTCGTAGCCGCGCAGGGCTTGCCGATCCTAACCGTCCGATTGGTTCGTTCCTGTTCTTAGGACCAACTGGTGTGGGTAAAACCGAGTTGTGTAAGTCGTTAGCTAAGTTCCTATTCGATACAGAATCGGCCTTAGTGCGCATCGACATGTCAGAGTTTATGGAAAAACATGCTGTTTCACGTTTGGTTGGTGCTCCTCCTGGATATGTTGGCTATGAAGAGGGCGGTTATTTAACTGAAGCTGTTCGCCGTAAGCCTTATTCAGTGATTCTGCTCGATGAGGTGGAGAAGGCGCACCCAGACGTGTTCAACATCTTGCTGCAGGTGCTGGATGATGGCCGCTTAACCGATGGTCAAGGCCGTACCGTCGACTTTAGAAATACGGTGATCATCATGACCTCAAACTTAGGCTCTGACATTATCCAAGAAGGATTCGGTCACTTAAGTTATAGCGAAATGAAGAGCGCGGTGATGAATGTGGTGACCCATAGCTTTAGACCCGAGTTTTTAAACCGGATCGATGAGTCTGTGGTATTCCATCCCTTGGATGCAGAAAATATCAAGCATATTGCTTCTATCCAAATTGCTTCATTGCGTAAGCGTTTGGCAGAGAAAGACTATACGCTGGAGATCTCCGACGAGGCATTATCATTGATTGCCGAAATTGGTTTCGATCCAGTCTATGGTGCAAGACCTCTGAAACGAGCCTTGCAGCAAGAGATGGAAAATCCATTGGCGCAAAAATTACTGCGTGGCGAGTTACTGCCCGGCAAACCTATCAAGGTCAGTTGCGCTGGTCGTGAGCTGGTATTCGAGCAATAATTTACGACAATCTTTGCCGTGCAAAATGCTGCTTAACCTAAACAAAAAACCGAAGTCTTGGACTTCGGTTTTTTTTGCCTATATCGGTTACAGATAAAATAGCGGTTAGCAATAGTGTGGCATTGCCATCAAGATTTTTAGTGGTGCCTATTACAAACTCTGGGCGTTATTTTTTATTGCAAAATAGTTTGATCCGCTGTTGATTCTCAGTAATGGCTGCTTGGCGCTCTTCTTCTGTCATCGCGACAGGTTCTTTATTACCGTCTTCTTGGCGGGTGAGTTTTGTATGGGTCGTTAACACATCTAAATTATGTTTAGCGTTTTCACAAATTGCTTCTGCTTGCTTGGCATCTTTCTCTTTAATTAAAGCCGCCGATTTTTCGGACTCAGACATTTCAGGAGGCGCTTCCTTTTTAATGGGAGCTATATAGCCAATTTTACTTGGTTCAAGATCATTGCTATTCAGCTGCTGCGCTTGTTGTTCCTGAGTCGGTGGTTGTTGACTGTAATGAGTCACCCCGTTCTTATCGACCCAAGTGTAAATAGCGCCCGCCAGCACGGGTTGTGTGAGCAGCACTAGGCATACAAAACCTAAAAATACCACGCTCAAATTTGTTTTCATTAACATAAACATCATCCCTTAGGGCACCCATCGACATGATAGTAAAATATGCTATCTTGAAGCCTACTTCCATTCCTGCTCATAGCTTTATAAGTGTATGCAAAATTCTTCTAATCAAACAGTAAAGAATAAGGGTATCTATTTACTGCCCAATTTATTCACAACCGCAGGCTTGTTTTCCGGTTTCTACGCTGTGATTGCCTCGATGAATGCCAACTTTGAAGCGGCAGCAATCGCGATTTTTGTGGCTATGATCTGTGACGGTCTTGACGGACGAGTGGCGCGGCTGACGAATACTCAAAGTGACTTTGGTGCTGAATACGACAGCATGGCGGATATGGTGTCCTTTGGCATGGCTCCAGCACTGCTCGCCTATAATTGGGCCTTGGCGGATTTAGGTAAAATCGGTTGGTTGGCGGCGTTTATCTATTGCGCAGGAGCTGCATTAAGGCTTGCACGTTTTAATACCCAAGTCGGTGTTGCGGATAAACGTTACTTCCAAGGTTTAGCAAGTCCTGCTGCTGCGGCCGTTATTGCCGGCAGTATTTGGCTTGGTAATCAGTACAATCTCGATGGTAAGAATATCAGTTGGATTGCCGGATTGATTACAGCAATCACGGGGTTATTAATGGTGAGCAATTTTCGTTATCACTCTTTCAAGGAGATTGACTGGCGCGGTAAAGTGAACTTTATCGCCATTCTATTCGTTGTGGGCGTATTTGTTGTGGTTTCGGTTCAGCCAGCTTTAATCCTCTGCATTGGTTTTTATCTCTACGCCATCTCGGGGCCAGTGATCACAATTCGTACCGTGAGAAAGCTCAAAGTAGCCCATATTGTGGGTGATGGAGAGCATGAAAATGAACAAAAAACAGCAGAGGGCACCAAGAGTTCAAAAAGTTCTACGGATAATCCTTAGTTCGACAGTTCCTACATTCTCAATCTTTTATGCCATGTTAGTTCTACGGTTCAAGAGTCGCCATTCCCTATTCTTGAACCGTTTCTCTGCACCGGACATACTCATCTATATATGTAAAAGTTTTAAAGCGCCCTTTCTTAAGGCTATTCGATCTATAGAATTTCCTGCACATCCTTTCTACATATGCCAAACTTACCAGCCCAAGTGAGAAAAATTGCAGCATATCCACCCAATACTTGAAGATTTGTTGGTTATTTGTCCACTCGGCAGGTTTTGTTAAAAAAGCGCTTGCACA
The DNA here is from genome assembly GCF_023475945.1 of Shewanella sp. 8A. Lineage (NCBI taxonomy): Bacteria > Pseudomonadati > Pseudomonadota > Gammaproteobacteria > Alteromonadales > Shewanellaceae > Shewanella > Shewanella sp. 8A. Next base: position 637 of record NZ_JAMDJP010000004.1, on the reverse strand, counting down.
AAAAGTTTCGCTGCCTATAATGCGCATCCACTGACACGGCAGACAGCGAAAGCGAGCGCGGTGACAGTGCGAATCGAATGCAAATTGTGCAGTTGATTCGAAAGCCTCAAGAAGTTTGTAAAAACGCCTTGACGCGACAAGGGAAATGCGTAGAATACGCAGCCCTGACCCAGTGAGCGGTAACGCAAGCGATGAGGTCAAATGCTCTTTAACAATCTAAACAAGAAATCTGTGTGGACACTCACAGGTGTTGAGTTAATCGAAATTACTCTGCCGTTTGGCGAGTAATCAAAGAATTAAATCAATGAATGAGTGTTCATAGCAATATGTACATACAGTAATGTATGAATTGAAACGCGATGCTTCTTAGTGAGCAAAGCGAATCAAAACAGTAGAATTCATTGAGTCGTTTAACGCGAGTTAAACAAAAAAACTTTAATTGAAGAGTTTGATCATGGCTCAGATTGAACGCTGGCGGCAGGCCTAACACATGCAAGTCGAGCGGCAGCACAAGGGAGTTTACTCCTGAGGTGGCGAGCGGCGGACGGGTGAGTAATGCCTAGGGATCTGCCCAGTCGAGGGGGATAACAGTTGGAAACGACTGCTAATACCGCATACGCCCTACGGGGGAAAGAGG